>JAYSOC010000383.1:0-3754 GCA_043723285.1 Ferruginibacter sp.
GATGAATTGGATAGAGCAGTAAGAGAACATGGAGTTGTCAGTATAGATAAAGTTGATTTAGCTATATTAGAAGTAGATGGAAACATTAGTATTTTATCAAAAGAATATTCCCATAAAACGGTAAAGCAAAGGAAGAAACCACAACTGACGCATAATCCGTAATAAAATAATTTACGTTACATCATCTATTGCACAATCTTATGCACAATAAATGATGAAAAAAGATTTGCCGATCAAGTGAGTGACACAACGATGATGACCATAGCTGCTTCCGCCCACTAAACAAAAATCCATTAACCGAAGGTTAATGGATTTTAAATCTAATATCTTATGTCTAATAATCTAGCGTCTAACTTACGCAACCGCTTTCCCCACCAAATCCGCAGCCTCACTAAGCAAAATAGCGCTCTGCACTTTCAATCCACTCTCGTCAATTAATTTTTTAGCCACATCTGCGTTGGTACCTTGCAAGCGCACAATGATGGGAATATTAATGTTGCCGATACTTGTGTAAGCGTCTATAACGCCCTGTGCCACTCTATCGCAGCGCACAATGCCACCAAAAATATTTATCAAAATTGCTTTTACTTTAGGGTCTTTCATAATAATACGAAAGCCAGCTTCCACTGTTTGCGCATTTGCACTACCGCCTACATCCAAAAAGTTTGCAGGCTCACCACCACTTAATTTTATCATATCCATGGTTGCCATCGCAAGTCCCGCACCGTTTACCATACAACCTACGTTGCCATCCAATTTTACAAAGTTCAAATTAAATTGTCCTGCTTCTACTTCTGTAGGGTCTTCTTCACTCACATCTCTCAACGCCAAAATATCTGCATGACGAATAAGCGCACTATCATCTACATTCATCTTACAATCTACTGCAATAATTTTATCGTCGCTTGTTTTAAACAACGGATTTATTTCTAACATACCACAATCCAATCCCACATATGCATTGTATAAATTGGTAACAAATTTTGTGCAGTTTTTAAAAGCCTCACCACTCAATCCTAAATTGAAAGCAATTTTTCTTGCCTGAAAACCAAGCAACGAACCACTCGGGTGAATCCATTCTTTAAATATTTTTTCGGGTGTATCATGCGCCACATCTTCAATATTCATACCGCCTTCGGTGCTGTACATTATTACGTTTTCGCCTTTTGCTCTATCCAATAAAATGGACAAATAAAATTCCTTTACAGGGTTAGGCCCATCATAATATACATCTTGCGCTACCAATATTTTATTCACCACTTTTCCTGCTTCACCAGTTTGAATTGTAACCAATGTACCGCCCAATAAATTGGTGGCAATTTTAGTAACATCTTCTGCATTTTTTGCAACCGCCACACCACGCTGTTCTTTACCCACAATACTTCCCTTACCTCTGCCACCAGCATGTATTTGCGCTTTTATAACACCAAATTTGCTGCCGTATTGCGTGTGTATTTGTCTGTAAGCTTCTTCTGCTTCCGCTACGGTGCTACATGCTATGCCTTCTTGCACGGGCACATTGTATTTTTTTAATAATTCTTTTGCTTGATATTCGTGAAGATTCATGTTGTAAAAATTTTTGCGAAGATAAGGAAAAAAGCCCCTAAATCTCCGCCAATAGGCGGAGGACTTTAGACTCTAATATTTTGAAAAAACTTTAAAGTATTTAAATTTGGCTCCTCTCCTTTGGCTAGGCGGGGGTGAGATTTTTACTTTTGTACAAAAGCAAAGCTTTTTGTCCAAGCTAAAACACAGCTATGGTCAACATCGTTGTGTCACTCACTTCTGCGCTATACCATTATTCATCTTTTATTGTGCAATAGATTGTGCATTAGATTGAATTATATTTTTTCAAGTAAAAATACTTAATCTAATACTTAATCTAATACTTAATCTTCTAGTTGTATCTCTACACGAAGTGGAGAGGGCAAGGGTGAGGCACTTCATCGACATACCTATAATCATCTTTTATTATGCAATATATTATGCATTATTCTTGTAAGCCTATGTTAAAAACTCCTACTACCATTTCCATAACCAACCGAAACAACGTATTTTTGACACTTTAGCAAAGCAACAATTATATCAACAGCTTCTACAAGTTCCCCCTCGGGGGATTTAGGCGGCTAATAGAACAATTTATCAATTTACAATGTCGGAAATTTTACAACAAATAGAAACCGCAGTTTCATATATAAAAAATATTTACAAAGAAACACCAATCGTTGGTATTGTATTAGGCACTGGTTTAGGAAATTTTGCATCAGAAATAAATATAGAAAAAGAAATACCTTATGCCGATATTCCTAATTTTCCTATAAGCACAGTAGAAGGGCATAGCGGCAAATTAGTTTTTGGAGAACTTGCCGGAAAAAAAGTTGTAGCCATGTCGGGGCGTTTTCATTTTTACGAAGGTTATAGCGCACAACAAGTTGTTTTTCCTATTAGAGTAATGAAATATTTGGGCATACAAACTTTACTAATAAGCAATGCCGCTGGCGGTATGCAAAAAGGTTTTAAAGTAGGCGATATAATGATTATAAAAGATCATATAAGTTTGCTTACTCCAAATCCTTTGGTAGGAAAAAATGAAGAATCTTTTGGTCCACGATTTCCAGATATGAGTGAGCCGTATAAAAATGATTTAATAAGCAAAGCAAAAAGTATTGCAGCAAAAGCAAATATAGAAATAAAAGAAGGTGTTTACATTTGTGTAACTGGCCCTACTTTTGAAACCCGTGCCGAGTATAAAATGTTGGAAATAATTGGTGCCGATGCAGTGGGCATGAGTACCGTACAAGAAGTGATAGTGTCGGTACACATGGGTTTACCTGTGTTTGCCATGAGCGTAATTACAGACCTCGGTATGCGTGATGAAGAATTTAACATTACGCTCGAAGAAGTATTGCAAGCTGCAAAAGAAGCCGAACCAAAACTTACTCTTATTTTTAAAGAACTAGTGGCACAGTTATAATTTTACATGAAAAAATTAGTCTTCTTTTTTGTTTTTATATTGGCAAGTGCTATTGCATTTTGTCAAGATCCTGCTTCTGCTATTAGAGATAGGATAAGAGGTGCGTCGTCTTCTAGTTCTTCAAATAATTCTAGAAATAAAGCGGACACTACAAAAAAGAAAAGCAACAACAAATTAGATACACTTGGCTTTGAAAGAAGAGATGATTTGTTGGACTCCATTACCATTAGTTATAAAGTGATGGATTCTGTAAGAAAAAACCCACTCGATTCAAGTATTAATGATTTTGATAAATATTATTCTGTACCATCTACCTATCAATACCTTGGCAATAATGGTGCGGCTGCTACGGCATTAATTTTTAAACCCTTTGCAAAAGCAGGTTGGGATGCAGGTTTCCATGCATACGATATTTATAAATTTACTTTAGAAGATACAAAATTTTATAAAACCAATAAGCCATTTTCTATGTTGGGCTATCAGCTTGCTGGCGGCAAAGAGCAAATGATACAAGCTATGCATACACAAAGCCCAAGGCCAAATATGAATTTTGGTTTTGAGTATAGACTTATCAATGCACCAGGTTTTTTCTTAAACCAAAATACCAATCATAATAATGTGCGCTTTTTTGGAAACTATCAAGGTAAAAGAAAAAGATACAACAGCTCTTTTGCTTTTATTTCCAACTCTATTAAATCTTCAGAAAACGGAGGAATAGTTGATGATGCTTTGTTACTTAATCCCGATAAAAAACAAAGAAATTATATTGATGTAGTTTTA
>JAYSOC010000384.1:0-3744 GCA_043723285.1 Ferruginibacter sp.
TTTTCTTCAAATTTACTAGATGTATTTTTATAAATAATGCTTTAATAAAATATATAAGAAAATTTGTTTCTTATAAAAATACCTTATATTTATCTCATAATCACCCTAATATATTTTTTCTTTTACACATTTTAAAACCTTAAAACAAAACAGTATGAAAAAGATTACCCTTTTGCTAATCGTAGTGGTATGTGCATTTGTATTTAATCTGTAAAAATTCTTTAATAAACACAAAAAATTGCCCTCTATTTATCAAACCTCCCTTCTGGCGTTTATATTTTACGAAGCAAAGGAGAAAACTTTAACTACAAAATAGTAAAACTATAAATTAAAAGTTCTTATTTTTTTGCAAAGGGTTTCAATTTTATTATTGAAGCCCTTTGTTTTTTGTAATGTTATAATATTTTCCATTAAAGGATTGTTTCATGAGAGAATTGAATAAATTTTTCCATTATAATACAATTTTATGCACCTATTTTCCACTATAAATATGCTAAGGTCTAATCTTCTAATATCTATTTACCTAAGCCTCTCTACCTATCCAAAATATTTAAGCACTATACTTAACTTTATAATCGTTGTTTTTATAAGAATAAGAAATTCGTTATCCACAGCCAAAACCTAGTTTGTATATTATTTATTAACTCAAGTATTATATCTGCTAAAGAACCTTGTTGGCTAATAATAAATCATCGCTTTATTAATTACTTATTTCTTTTAACGGCCTTTTTTTAAATTTTAAAAAGAAGGATTCGAAATATGTATAACTCAAAATACTGAGAATATAAGTTAGGGAAATGGACATAATAATTATTATTGACTTAAAAATGGCGGTATAGGGCTGTAAGTGTAATGCCTTATATGCAGATAGAGATAAACTCAAAAAAAGAATATACACTGGACCGTGAAAAATGTAAAGACCAAATGATATTTTACCTATTTGTATAAAAAAACGTTTGCACAATATTTTTTTAATAAAATAATTTTTAGTGGAATTAGCTTGAAACAAAAAGCAGCCATAAATTAGAGCAATAATTGTAAACCCAATTGTTTCAAAAAATGGATTTATTCTCATTGACCTATTTAAAATTATACCCAAAAGTAAAATCGCTAGCCCAAAAAATAAAATTGGATTTAACCATTTTTCAATTTGAGCATATAATCCATTTTCTATAGCCATGTATAAAACAAAGCCCATTAAAAAAGCATCTGCTCTAAAAAAGCTGTTGAAACAAATTTCTATATCCATTTCTTTTTCAAAAAAAAAACTAAAATATATGCAGCGAGAGATAAGCACAGCAAACAGAAGGACCAAGCCCAATTGCAGTAAAGTTTTTTTATTTTTAAATACCATAAAAAACCAAGGGAAAATTAAATAAAACTGTTCTTCTACAGAAAGAGACCATAGCGGGGTGGTATAAGCATAGCTAAGTGCAGCGTTTTTTATATAAACCCAATTGGTAAAAAATAAAAAAAATGCAGGAGTATTATTAAAATATATATCAAATTCATTGGTTGGTTTGTGGGAAGCCCAAAAAGCAGCAAATGAAAAAAATACAACCAAAAAAGTAAAGTATAATGGTGCGATGCGTAAGAATCTATTCCAATAAAATTTTTGTAATAATTTTTTATCAGTTAAATAAGGGTACAGTCTGCCTGTAAGTAAATAACCAGATAGTACAAAAAATAAATCAACTCCACTCCATCCAATATCAAAAATGTACATGCCAGAAAAATAATGGAAACCCATTACTAATAATATGGCAACACCTCTTAAGCCATCTATATGGGGATTGTACCCTAATCTATTATTCATTTATTTTATTTATTCTATTAACATATTTCCCCACCATATCAAACTCCACATTTACTTTATCGCCCAATGCGAGTGTATGCATATTTGTATGCTCGTATGTGTATGGGATAATGGCTACAGTAAAAGTTGTATTGGTAATATTAAAAATAGTAAGGCTAATACCATTTAAAGCAATAGAACCTTTTTCAATTATTAATGCTGCAAATTTTTTATCTATTTCAATAATATATTCCCAACTGCCATTTTTCTCTATGTAACCTATGCATGTGCCTACCGTGTCCACATGGCCTTGTACAATATGCCCATCGAGCCTGCCATCAAAACGTAGGCATCTTTCTAAATTTACGATGTCGCCTTTTTTCCACAAGCCAATGGTTGTTTTTTTGAGGGTTTCATCTATGGCCGTTACTTTGTATTGGTTACCCATTATTTCTTCTACAGTAAGGCAAACGCCGCTGTGGCTGAGGCTTTGGTCAACTTTTAGCTCGGCTGCAAGTGCCGATTGTATGGTTAATGTGAGGTTGCTTTGGTTTGTTTCTATGGCTTCTACAATGCCCAATTGTTCTATTATTCCTGTAAACATGCTGTAAATTTCGGAATTTGTTTGCTTTAGATTTCTTTTTTTAAAAAATTCTTTTATCTTTGCACACCTAAATCACCAAAAGGGGGTATATACAACATGTTAATAATAGATTCTAAAGATTGCGAAAACATAGACAAAGCACTTAAAAAGTACAAAAAGAAATTTGAAAAAAGCAAAACGCTTTTACAATTAAGAGATAGACAAGCTTTTACCAAGCCTTCTATCCGTCGTCGTACAGAAATAAAGAAAGCGGTTTACAAGCAGCAAATGTCTGAGGGTAAATTCGATTAATATACTTTTAGTAATATTTTTATAAACTGATGATGAGTTATCACTAACTTTAATCATCAGTTTTTTTATGCATATACCTTTCGAAAAGTACCAGCAGCAATTTTTAGAGCACCTTAAGTATCAAAAACGATACAGCCAGCATACTATTATTTCTTACGAAAATGATCTTTCGGCTTTTTCAACTTTTATGCAGAAGGAGTTTCCCGATACTGAAATAGATAAAATAAAAACCACTTTTATCCGCACTTGGCTAGCAGAAATGAAGGAGGATGAGATGGCTTCTCGATCACTCAACCGAAAAATATCTGCTCTGCGTTCTTTCTTTAAATATTTATTAAAGAATGATGTGGTAAAGGTAAACCCTGTTACTACAATCATTTCTCCAAAAATGCCCAAGCGGTTGCCGCAGTTTATAGAAGAAAAAGATACTAATAATTTATTTACGGGAGTTGTGTTTTCAGAAGGGTTTAAAGGACTTACTGAAAAACTTATTTTAGAAATATTGTACAATACAGGTATGCGAAAAGCAGAATTAATTGGCTTAAAAGAGCATCAAATAGATATTAGCAATAGCCAAATAAAAGTATTGGGCAAAGGCAATAAAGAACGTATTATACCTATAAGTAAAATATTGATGAACGATATAAAATTGTACAAAGCTGAAAAACGAAGACTGATAGGAAGGGGCGAGGAAAATTTTTTATTTGTAACCGACAAAGGAAAGCCACTAGACCCAAAGCAAGTATATAATATTGTAAAAAAATATTTAACCAAAGTAACCACGATAGATAAAAAAAGCCCACATATTTTAAGGCATAGTTTTGCCACACATTTAATGAACAATGGCGCCGATTTAAATGCAGTAAAAGAATTGCTTGGTCATAGCAGCCTTGCCGCCACACAGATATACACACACAACAGCATTGAGAAATTAAAAGACGTGTACAAAAAAGCACATCCTAAGGCATAATAATCTGCACCGATATAGTTAAAATTGATCCTAAAATTGCTAATTTTAATATTAGTTTTCCAATCATATAATCATGTTTGCAAG
>JAYSOC010000385.1:0-3743 GCA_043723285.1 Ferruginibacter sp.
TAATAAATTATAATTATTGCAAAGCAAATCCTAAAGGCTGGTATGGCTATAGCGATGCAGTATGGGGTTTAACAGCTAGCGATATTCCCAATAATGAATACACTGCAAGTTCGCCAACAAATGATGTTGGCGTAATAGCACCTACCGCAGCTCTTTCATCTATGCCTTATACGCCAACCGAAAGTATGAGGGCTTTAAAATTTTATTACTACATACTAGGAGATAAAATTTTTAAAGAGTATGGTTTTGTAGATGCTTTTAAATTAGAAGAACCTTGGTTTGCTAATTCTTTTTTGGCTATAGATCAAGGGCCAATTATAGTAAATATAGAAAACTTTAGAAGTGGATTAATTTGGAACTTATTTACAAGTTGCCCCGAAGTAAAATCGGGTATGTTATCGCTTGGATTTACAGCACCATATTTGTAAATTTATTTTTACTTTTTTGCATATGTTTAAATTAAATTTTGTGAGAAATAATTACCTTTTAGCGATACTTTTTTTTTGTGTGTTGGCAACATCATCTTGCGCACAAAATAATAAATTTAATGCAGCACAAAGACCCAAGAAAATATCAGACACAGCGTTGTTGGAGTTGGTGCAAAAACAAACCTTTCGGTATTTTTGGGATTTTGCTCATCCTATAAGTGGTTTGTCAAGAGAGCGTAGCAATATAGCATACGGGTATGGCAATGAAGTTGTAACCACTGGCGGCACGGGTTTTGGCATAATGAGTGTAATAGTGGCTACCGAAAGAAAATGGATTAGTAGAGATTCCGCTACAAAGTTTTTATTAAAAATGACTAGCTTTCTTTCTAAAGCAGATAAATATCATGGCGTATATCCGCATTGGTTAAATGGCAGCACTGGTAAAACAATTCCTTTTAGTAAAAAAGATGATGGTGCCGATTTGGTAGAAACATCTTATTTGATGCAAGGGCTTTTATGTGCAAGACAATATTTTAACAACAATGATAGCAAAGAAACCGAATTGCGAAAAAGCGTAAACCAATTGTGGAATAATGTAGAGTGGAATTGGTTCACAAAAAACGGAGAAGACGTTTTATACTGGCATTGGAGTACAAACTATGATTGGCAAATGAATTTCCCTATACATGGTTTTAATGAATGTTTAATAACGTATGTATTGGCGGCAAGTGCAGAAAATTATGAGGTGCCAGCAACTGTCTATCATAATGGATGGGCGAAAAGTAATTTTTTTAAAAACGGCAAGTCCTTTTATGGTTATCAGTTGCCACTTGGGTTCGATTATGGAGGACCGCTGTTTTTTTCGCAATATTCTTTTTTGGCATTAGACCCCACAAATTTGCAAGATGAATATGCAGACTATTGGATTCAAAATAAAAACCACACACTTATTAATCATGATTATTGTGTAGCAAATCCTAAAAAATTTAAAGGCTACAGTTTAGACTGCTGGGGGCTTACAGCTGGCGATACTTACAATGGCTACAATGCATACTCTCCAACAAATGATGAAGGTACTATTGCTCCAACGGCTGCTTTGTCTGCTTTTCCTTACACACCCGATTATTCTATGAAAGCACTTAAGCATTTTTATTTTGATTTAGGAGATAAAATTTGGAGCGAATACGGATTCGTAGATGGTTTTAATGAAACCAAAAACTGGTACGCCAAAAGCCATCTAGCAATAGACCAAGGACCAATAATTGTAATGATAGAAAATTATCGAACTAAACTAATGTGGAAATTATTTATGAGCTGCCCCGAAATAAAAAATGGGTTAAAAAAATTGGGCTTTCAAAAGCCATCTTGAAAATAGTACAATTTAAAATAGTTATGAAACAAAAAATATTATCTAATCTAATTAATAAAAAAAATAAAAAAGATGAAAAAAATTATTTTATGTGTTTTACTTTTTCAAGTATTTCAAGCCGAGGCGCAAAATAAAATATCAGCTTCAGATAATAAAATGAATTTGTTTATCAATAATTTGATGAGCAAAATGACATTGAATGAAAAAATTGGACAATTAAATTTACCGGGTGCAGGGGATATTACAACCGGGCAGGCAACAAATTCTGATATTGCAAAAAAAATTAAAGAAGGAAATGTAGGTGGGCTTTTTAACATAAAAACTGTTGCAAAAATTAGAGATATTCAAAAAGTGGCAATAGAAGAAAGTCGTTTAAAAATTCCTTTACTTTTTGGGATGGATGTTATACACGGTTACCAAACAGTTTTTCCGATACCCTTGGCTTTATCGTGCACTTGGGATATGAATTTAATAGAACAAAGCGCAAGAATAGCAGCCATAGAAGCTAGTGCAGATGGCATTAACTGGACATTTTCCCCAATGGTTGATATAGCACGAGATCCACGCTGGGGGCGCATTGCCGAAGGATCTGGAGAAGATCCTTTTTTGGGATCAGCAATTGCTAAGGCAATGGTAAAAGGTTATCAAGGAAATGACTTAACAAAAAATAATACCATTATGGCTTGTGTAAAACATTATGCAATGTATGGCGCAGCCGAAGCAGGAAGAGAATATAATACAACTGATATGAGTAGGTTGAAAATGTTTAATGAATATCTTCCACCATATAAAGCTGCAGTAGATGCTGGGGTTGGAAGTGTAATGGCTTCCTTTAATGAAGTAGATGGCATTCCTGCTACTGGCAATCAATTTTTAATGACAGACGTACTTCGCACAAATTGGGGCTTTAAAGGATTTGTAGTAACAGATTATACAGGAATAAACGAAATGACAGCACATGGTGTAGGCAATTTAGCAACAGTATCAGCCATGGCTCTTGCTGCAGGTATTGATATGGATATGGTTGGCGAAGGATTTTTAACTACACTTAAAAAATCGTTAAAAGAAAATAAAATTTCTCAAAAACAAATAGATAACGCATGTAAATTAATATTGGAAGCAAAATATAAACTTGGTTTGTTTGATGACCCATACAAATATTGCGACGAGCAAAGGGCAAAGAATGAAATTTACACAAGTAGTAATATTATAACTGCTCGATCAATAGCTTCCGAAAGCTTTGTACTTTTAAAAAATAATAATAAATTACTTCCACTAAAAAAGGCTGGTACCATTGCATTAATAGGACCATTAGCAGATACCAGAGAAAATATGCCAGGTACATGGAGTGTAGCTACTGATTTAACTACTGCTATAACTGTAAAACAAGGTTTGAAAAATGCAGTAGGAAACAACGCTACCCTTTTATATGCAAAAGGATCTAACCTCGTTTATGACAGTGCTTACGAAGAAAGAGCAACCATGTTTGGAAGATCATTGCATAGAGATACACGCACTTCCACCGAATTACTCAACGAAGCATTGGCTATTGCAAACCAGGCTGATGTAATTATAGCCGCATTAGGTGAATCTTCGGAAATGAGTGGCGAATGTGCCAGCCGTAGCGATATTCGTATTCCTGATGCGCAAAGAGATTTGTTAGCCGCACTTTTAAAAACAGGGAAGCCAGTTGTACTCGTTTTATTTGCAGGAAGGCCCATGGAACTAAAATGGGAAAATGATAATGTACCCGCAATTTTAAATGTTTGGTTTGGTGGCTCCGAAGCTGGAAATGCAATAGCCGATGTTTTATTTGGCGATGTAAATCCTTCTGGAAAAATAACAACAACCTTTCCGCAAAATATTGGACAAGTTCCTATCTACTATGCGCAAAAAAATACTGGTCGTCCTTTAGAAAAAGATAAATGGTTCTCAAAATTCAGATC
>JAYSOC010000386.1:0-9450 GCA_043723285.1 Ferruginibacter sp.
AAGCTGCGGAAAACTTTTTCTTGTATGTCATTTGCAAAGAGCTTAAAAAACTTTTTTATGAGTGCCTCAGGCTGACACAAAAATAAATTAAAGACTCGCATCAAACAAATGCAGAATAAAATCTACGATACAGCAATTATTGGTGGTGGCCTAGCAGGGCTCACGCTTTCTATATCCCTTGCCAAGCAGGGCTTTTCCGTTATTTTATTCGAAAAAGAAACATATCCCTTTCACAAAGTTTGTGGTGAATACATTAGCCTAGAAAGTTGGCATTATTTAGAAACAGAAATGGGTGTACCATTACAAAAAATGAACTTGCCTATCATAAAAAAATTGTGGGTTACTTCTCCAAATGGAAATTCTTTAACCAGTGATTTAGATCTTGGAGGTTTTGGTATTAGCCGTTACACACTCGATAATACTTTAAAAAATATTGCGGAAAATATTGGCGTAACTATTTTACAAAATTGCAAAGCTGAAGACGTACAATTTGTCGAAAACATTTTTACCATAAAAACCACACAAGGTATTTACCAAAGTAAAGTATGCTGTGGCTCTTGGGGCAAGCGCAGCAATTTTGATGTAAAATGGAAAAGACCATTTACCAGTAAAACAAGTGATAGACTAAATAATTTTGTTGGCATAAAATATCATGTAAAAACGGATTTTCCAAATGATATGATTGCGCTGCACAATTTTAAAAATGGTTACTGTGGTATATCAAAAATAGAAGATAATAAATATTGTGTGTGTTATTTAACCAAAGCGAGTAATATAAAAAATGCAGGAAGTATAGAAAAAGCAGAAGAAGATATTTTATCTGAAAATCCACATTTGAAAAAATTATTTTCCTCTATGGAAAGATTGTATGACGCTCCTGTTTCTATTTCACAAATTTCTTTTAGCAAAAAAAATGCAATAGAAAATAATGTACTCATGCTCGGCGATGCTGCAGGCATGATTACACCTTTGTGTGGCAATGGCATGAGTATGGCCATGCATAGCGCAAAGATAGCAGCAACAAACATTGCAGCCTTTTTACAAAACAACATTACCAGGCAACAACTTGAAGATAATTACACAAACGAATGGAAAAATAATTTCGATACAAGAGTAAAAATTGGAAAGTTTATACAATATTTATTTGGCAGAAAAGCTACTACTAATTTATTTGTAAGCCTAATGAAACGAAGCAGTTCTTTAACAAATAAAATTATTAGCCTTACTCATGGAAAGCCTTTTTAATTTACCCAATCTTTTCATCGATAGCTTTCATATCTCTAAACAAATCTCTTGTATATTTTCTAAATTTAAAACCCTTCATAAAAGGCCAAGGCTTTACTCCTTGCGATCTGTTGTACATACATATATTGTACAAATGTTTCCAGTGAAATAAAATTTCTTTGTAAGCAGCAAGCAATGTATAACCGGTATCGTAAAAATGATTAGGCTCTGCACCACAACCATTGTATTCTAAAATAGTAAAGTTTTTTCCTTGTTTTAATTCCGCTACACTGTTGCACATAATATCATAACGTCCATAAAAAAAATCATTAATAGAAATGCTAAGTTTGTCAAATACTGAAATTAATTCATCATCAATTTCATCTTTTAAATCTACAAAATGGGCTCCCCTATTATGATTGGCGGCATAGCTTAAAATATATTTTTCGTTTGCAGGAATTATAGCATCCCATTTTTCTACATGCTTTGGCAATAATTCTTCTATTCGTTTTGCTGCTTTTACATGCTGCAAAATCAATTCTTTCAATGTATGCACACCATCGCCCACCACATGCAATGGAATTTTATGTAAGAAGCCGGTTACAATTCCCTTTTTTTCATTCGGATGTTTTATGTGAAAAACACTTACTTCCATTTGGTAATGCACCATTTCTTGTACAATGTATTCAAACTTCATTAAGGAATGATAATGTTTCAACGAAGCTTCATCATCTATTTTCCTAAACAAAATGCCTTGCCCACCCACTTCAGGTTTTACAATTAATGGATAAACTATGCCAGAGGTTTTAATTTTTTCTAAAAGCAATTCAAAACTATCTGACGGTAAAATATTGAATGTAGTAGGATATAAATGCAGCGGCAACAAATCGTACATCTCTTTTTTAGGCTCGCCATCCATACCTCCAAATGTAAGTTTAGGATTGCTAGGCGTAAAAAACCAAACTGCACGAGATTTCATCATGTACCATGCCCAAAAAGGCACCAATGGACCATATATAAGTTTGAAAGGCCACGCCTCCCAATTTGTAAGTTTTTTTACCAAAATGATTTATTAAAAAATTAATCTACAAAATTAATTGCAATACTTCAAACATCAGTCATAAATTTGTAGCAAGTAATTTTGGTTTATGGTTTTACTTTTATAGCTAAACTTCTAAACTCTCTAAACTTTAAATTAATATAACCGTAAAGTAAACGAACGTACTAAACTATTTTATTTATGCATGTACCAATAATGGCCGAACTGATGGCAGCAGGAGAAACACCCGAGGTTTTATTTTGGGTAGGTTGCGCAGGAAGTTTTGATCAAAGAGCACAAAAAATTACCAAAGCTTTTGCTACCATTTTAGATAAAGTTGGCACAAAATATGCCATACTTGGCAAAGAAGAAATGTGCACCGGCGATCCTGCACGCAGAGCAGGCAATGAGTTTATGTTTCAAATGATGGCTTATCAAAACATACAAGTGTTGGATGGCTATGGCATAAAAAAAATTGTAACAGCATGCCCACATTGTTTCAATATTTTTAAAAACGAATACCCTGCACTCGGTGGAAATTATGAAGTAATACACCATGCTACTTTTATACAACAACTCATAGATAGTGGCAAAATAACCATGAGCGAAAATGGTGCATACAAAGGCAAAAAAATTACCTATCATGATAGTTGTTATCTTGGTCGTGCCAACGGAATTTATGAAGCACCACGCAAAGTATTAGAAGCACTCGATGTAGAATTGATAGAGATGAAACGCTGCAAGAGCAATGGTTTGTGCTGTGGTGCAGGCGGTGCACAAATGTTTAAAGAAGAAGAAGCTGGCGATGTGCGTATAAATATTGAACGCAGTAACGAAGCCCTTGCCACAGGTGCAAGCATTATTGCAGCGGCTTGTCCGTTTTGCAATACCATGATGACAGACGGCGTAAAAAATAAAGAGAAAGAAGATGAAGTAGCGGTGTTGGATATTGCGGAGTTGGTGGCGGCCTCCCTAAATCCCTCCGAAGGAGGGACTTTAGCTTCCTAAAAATTTTAGTTCTTTTATTTTATTCGGCAATTAAAATTTTCTCCTTCGTAAAACTGAAAATTCTTTAAAGTATTTGAGACTAGCTCCTCTCCTTTGGAGAGGCGGGGGTGAGGTTTTTGTTTGTGAGCTGAAAACCTTGATTGAGCTTCGGTGGCGACGCTCCGTTGAACATTTGTATTTCAATTTAACTTTTATTATGCAATAGATAAACTAGAAGAGAATAAATATCGTTTGCGTTTAAAACATTATCAATTATTCATTATAAAATTATTCATTAATAATGTCCTTTAACATATCAGAACACTTACCCGAAGATTTTGCAGCCAACTCTATAGTGTGGATTTACCAAAGCAGTCGTATATTTTTTATGCAAGAAGCATTAGAAATAGAACCCATGCTACAACAATTTGTACAAGAATGGAAAAGCCACGGCACACCAGTAAAAGGTTATGCAAATTTATTTTTTGGGCGTTTTATTATTCTCATGGCAGATGAAAACGCCACAGGCGTAAGCGGTTGTAGCACCGATAGCAGTGTACGACTCATAAAAGAAATAGAAAAAAAGTTTGCCGTAAATATGTTCGATAGGCAAATGCTTACATTTTACATAAAAGATAAAGTAGAGCAACTACCACTTTCGCAAATAAATTACGCCATTGAAAATGGTTTTATAAAAGGAGATACTTTGTATTTTGACAATACCATTCTTACCAAAAATGCATTGGAAAATAATTGGATAACAGAGGTGAAGAATACTTGGTTGGCGGGGAAGTTTGAAGTAAAAAATGTATAAAAACTACTTTTTAGTTTCTTTTCTTTCAAACCAATTTTCTATTTTGATTCCATGCAAATTTTTAAAATCTTTAATGTTATCTGTTATTAAAGTAAGTTTATTTTGAATAGCAGTAACTCCAATTAGTAAATCAAATTCATCATGCAATGGCTTACCAATACTATTTAATCTTACTTTTTCTTTAGCATACAATTTTATAGATCCAAATATTGGAATAATCGAGAGACCATTTACAAAGGCATCTACTGCTTTGTGAGATTTTGTACTGTTTATGCTATTTTCAGCTCCATAACGAAGTTCTAAAACTGTAATTTCGGAAATGAAAAAATTCTCTCTCCCCTTTTCCTTTATGAGAACATCAAGTGCTAATTTCCCTCTCAGAAAAAATACACATGTATTTGTGTCGAGTAAATACCTCATTAAAAAGAAATTTCTTTTGCTCTAAATTTCCTACTTGATTTGATGTCTTTGATAATTTCTTCGGCAGATTTATCAGATGCGAATGCCCCAAAAGATTTGTAGAATTTTTTTTCTTTTGTACTCTCTTCCTGTTTCAAAGATTTAGAAAGATTATCTATAAGTTCAATCTTATTGCAAGCACTTAAACCTTCCAACAAACCAGAATAGGTTTCTACTATGTATTTATCTGTGTAACTCATTTCATAGTAAAAATAAGCAATATTTTGTTTTATCAGTTAAAATGAAAGGATAATCTTCTGCCAACCTGTCATTCATATCCCTCAAAATCCTATCTTTGTTCACTAATTTTGAATACATAATGCAGGATACGCTTACTTTAAAGCAACACGACGAAACACGACAAGGAGAAGCTTTTGCACCATTAAGCAGCGCATTGGACAATCCAACCAAAAGTTTTTATATAGAAAGCTATGGCTGTGCTATGAATTTTGCTGATAGTGAAGTGGTAGCATCCATTTTAGGAGAACAAGGTTTTGGAGCAGTAAAAGAACCAGAGTTGGCAGATTTAATTTTGCTAAACACTTGCTCCATAAGAGAAAAAGCAGAAGATACGGTTCGCAAAAGATTGACTGAATTTCGAAAAATAAAAAAGGCAAGACCAGGATTAATAGTTGGCGTTTTGGGCTGCATGGCCGAACGATTGAAAGGCACTTTTATTGAACAAGAAAAATTAGTGGATATTGTTGTGGGACCCGATGCATATAGAAGTTTACCTGGGTTAATTGAAGAAGCTGCCACAGGGCAAAAAGGGGTGAATGTTTTATTGAGTAGAGAAGAAACCTATGCAGATATTTCGCCTATTCGTTTAAATAGTAATGGTGTAACTGCTTTCGTAAGCATTATGCGTGGCTGTAACAACATGTGTTCGTTTTGCGTAGTGCCTTTTACACGTGGGCGTGAGCGAAGCAGAGATGCAATGAGCATTGTACAAGAATGCGAAGCTTTGTTTAATGATGGATACAGAGAAGTTACCTTGCTTGGGCAAAATGTAGATAGTTATCATTGGATAGATAATAGACATGAGATATTAGACACAAGACAAAAGACTATTACGTTTGCAAATTTGTTAGAAATGGTTGCACAAGTTTCTCCTCTACTTCGTCTACGTTTTTCTACATCGCATCCAAAAGATATTACGGACGATGTGTTGTTTACCATAAAAAAATACGAGAACATTTGCAATTATATTCATTTACCAGTGCAAAGTGGAAGCAGTAGAGTTTTACAATTAATGAATAGAACATACAGTCGTGAGTGGTATATTGCTAAAGTAGATAGAATAAGAGAATTGATTCCTGATTGTGGTTTATCGACCGATATGATTACGGGATTTTGCACAGAAACAGAAGAAGATCATCAACAAACATTATCATTATTTGATTATTGCAAATACGATTTAGCTTATTTATATTTTTATAGCGAACGCCCCGGAACATTGGCTGCTCGTAGGTTTGAAGATAATGTACCTTTAGAAACCAAGAAAAGAAGATTGCAAGAATTGGTTGACTTATATAGAGAACATTCATTGCGTACCATGCAAAAAGAAGTAGGCAAAACATTTAAAGTATTGGTAGAAGGGTTTTCTAAAAAGAGCGATGAACAATTACAAGGTAGAACAGACCAAAATAAAGTGGTGATTTTTGCAAAAGAAAATTTTGTGAAGGGAGATTATGTGATGGTGCAGATTACACATTGTACAGCGGGGACATTGTTTGGGGAAGTAATAAAAAATTAACAAACAAAATCATGACTGCCATTTCAGAAAATAATTTAACCCAAATAAATAATGCTTGCATAAAGTATCATATAAAATCTTTGTACCTTTTTGGTAGTGCTACAACAGATAATTTTACAAAGGAAAGCGATTTAGATTTTCTTGTAGATTATTTTAAAGATGCGGAGGGATTGCCCAAAGCTCCATTTGATTATTTTGATTTTTTATTTTCGCTAGAAGAAATTACGGGCAGAAAAGTTGATTTGGTAGTAAAAGATGCTGTGAGAAATAGTTATTTTAAAAAGGAAATGGATAAACAAAAAGTATTATTGTATGAGCAAAGAAATTAGAGCATACTATGAAGACATTGCTTTTTCAATTGAAAGAATCGAATTGCATATTGCAACAATAACTTCCTTTAGCGATTTTAAAATTGCTTACACAGTATATGATGCAGTGGAAAGAAGACTTGCAATTATTGGTGAAGTTTCATAGAAAATTGATAAACTAGTTAAGGTTACAAATATTACTGATAAAAGAAAAATTATAGGATTAAGGCATATTCTTACTCATGAATATGATCTGATAAGCCCAGAAATAATTTGGAAAATAATAGAAAACAATTTAGCTCAACTTAAAAAAAAAGTAGCTGAAATATTAGCAAAATAATGGACTTACAATCAATAAAAAACAGATTTGGCATTATAGGAAATTCTCCTGCGCTTAACCATGCGCTTAATGTAGCAAGTCAAGTATCTAATACCGATTTGAGCGTGCTTATAAATGGTGAAAGTGGTGTGGGTAAAGAGGTTTTTGCACATATCATACATGCGCTAAGCACACGAAAGCATAATCCTTTTATTGCGGTAAACTGTGGTGCTATACCAGAAGGCACCATAGATTCAGAATTATTTGGGCATGAAAAAGGATCGTTTACAGGTGCAGTAGATAGTCGCAAAGGATATTTTGAAACAGTAAATGGTGGTACCATTTTTTTAGATGAAATTGGTGAAATGCCTTTGGGTACACAAGCAAGATTGTTACGTGTGCTGGAAGCTGGCGAATACATACGTGTAGGAAGCAGCAAAGTGCAAAAAACTGATGTGCGTGTGATAGCGGCAACAAACAAAGAATTGCTAGAATACACCAGCAGAGGGCGTTTTAGAGAAGATTTGTATTACAGATTAAACACTGTGCCTATTCGTGTGCCAGCATTACGAGATAGAAAAGAAGATATTATTTTATTGTTTAGAAAATTCACCGCCGACTTTGCAGATAAATATAAAAGCAATTCTGTACAATTAGAAGATGATGCAAAAAATATTTTATCTAATTATGGGTTTCCAGGTAATGTGAGGGAATTAAAAAATTTAGCTGAACAAATTTCAGTATTGAGTAAAGATAAAAATGTAAGTGGTGAACAATTAAGAGGCTTTTTACCAAACAATAATAACCCTCGTCTACCCGTACTGGCAAATACTCAAAGCAATGATAACAATAGCCAATCTGAATTTGCCAACGAAAGAGAAATTTTATACAAACTCTTTTTTGATATGAAGAAAGATGTGAATGAATTAAAGAAAATGTTTTTTGACATTTTGAAAAACCCATCGCAAGTGCCTTCTGTTACAAGCTTTGCCAATAATCAAGATTTTAGAGAATTGCATTCTGTTAATGGAAATACAAACTTTAGTGCACAAGCATCTCAGCCTGTAATTTTACATCAGGATAATAACAACAATAATATTCATCTGCATGAAGAGGTGGAAGAATCGTTGAGCATAATGGATAAAGAAAAAGAATTAATTATAAAAGCTTTGAAAAAACATAGAGGAAAAAGAAGAGATGCTTCACAAGATTTGGGTATTAGTGAAAGAACATTGTATAGGAAGTTGAAGGAATATGATATTGAAGACCTTTAAAGTTGAAGGTTCAAATTTGAAGGTTGTGCGTTGTGCGTCAAAGTTTGAGATACATTCGAAGACTTTAGAAACTTTGATGTGAAAAATTTGAACATTGAAAATTGATTATTGATTATTGAACATTTAAGTTTTAGACATTGAGAAAAATAAAAATCTTTTTAGCACTTCTAGGATGCTTTATGTTATTCAACTTTGCTACGTGCAAATATTCTTTTAAGGATGTGGCGCCTATTCCCATTGAAGTAAAAAATTTTCGTGTGCAGCAATTGGGCAATAGAGCACAATATGTAAATCCACAGCTGAGCCCGCAGGTTACAGAAAAATTAAAACAAAAAATTATAAATACTACTAGACTAAGGCAGGTAAATGAAGACGATGCGCATTATGATATCAGCGGTTATATTTCGCAATACAGCACATCTACAGTAAATATTCAGGATGGGCAATCGGGTACAAATAGGCTTACGGTTGGGTTTCATTTGGTTTTTAAAAACTCTTTGGATAAAACAAAAGATTTTGAAGCAGATGTGAGCAGAAACGAAGATTTTTCTGCGACAAAGTCTTTATCAGAAGCGGAGAATGAGATTAATGAAAGATTGGTAAAAAATTTAGTGGACGAAATTTTTAATAAAATATTTTCCAATTGGTAATCTTTTTTTGGATAAAAGATGAAAAATGATGTACCGTCGAACGGAGCGTCGCCACTAAAGTCTAATCGAAGTTCTTTGGCCCGTAAACAAAAAAAATAAATACATATATTTATTCTAGATTTGAAATATGCAGGAACAACTTTTTCATACCATTTTTAATAAAACAGAAAACGATTGGGATACCGATTCGTTTTTAAAAAATACAATAGACAAATATCCATATTTTGGATTGGCACATTATTATGCAATGAAAAATACATTGCCACACGAAAATACTTTTGCAGAATATGCAGCAAGGGCTGCTTTGTTTTTTAATAATCCTTTTTTATTAAATGAACGGTTACAACAACAAGTAGATGTGCAAGAAAATAAATTAGAAGAACAAGTTTCACCAGAAATAATTACTGCGCCAATTGTTGAAGAAAAACAAGAAAATGTTTTTGCAGAACCTGAAGTTGAAAAAATAGAAGAACCAATTTCGCAAGAAATAATTGCAGAAAAAGTTTTGGAAAACATTAAACAACCACCAAAAGAAGAAATGCTTTTTGAGCCACTTCATGCAACAGATTATTTTGCATCACAAGGGATAAAATTGAGTGAGGTTGTAATGAACGATGATA
>JAYSOC010000387.1:0-9414 GCA_043723285.1 Ferruginibacter sp.
CTTGGCTTTGCAAAAAATGATGAAGCTGCTGCACAAAAATATTTTAACCTAGAAATTAAAACGATTGGCTTAGTTGAAAAAAGGGAATTAAATGAAGAATTTTTCAATGAAGTTTATCCCGGTAAAGAAATAAAAACAGAAGCTGAATTAAGAACAGCTTTGCAATCAGAAATAGAAAAATACTGGGCATCGCAATCTGCTAATCAATTACACGATCAAATTTATCATTTATTGTTAGATGAAACGAAGATGGAATTTCCTAAAGAATTTCTTACCCGTTGGTTGAAAACGGGTGGTGATAAACAACGTACACAAGAAGAAGCAGAAGCTGAGTACCCTACTTTTGAAAACCAATTGAAGTGGACATTGATAAGTGATACAATTATTAATGGTAACAAACTAGAAGTTACAGAAGCTGATCTTCGTGCAAGCATGAAAGAAGAAGTGAGCCGCTATTTTGGCAACATGAATATGGGAGAAGATATGAGCTGGCTAGAAAGCTATATCGATAGAATGATGAAAGACGAAAAACATGTTGACTCTACTTATCGTAAATGGTTACCGAAAAGTTATTTAACTGGGCAGAAGGCGAAGCAAAACCTACAGAGAAAAAAGTAACAGTAGATGAGTTAGTAGCTATGCAGCACAATCACCAACATTAATAAAAATAATAAACTTTATTTAGTCCCTTTGCATTTTTTGCAAGGGGATTTTTTTTAGAATTATTTTTTAAAAAATGCAGGTAAAATATTGCATAATAAAAGCTCAGTAAAGATATGCAGTACAAGAGAGCGACGCCACTGAAGATGCCCATAGCTATTGCTTTTGCTCGGCTAATAAATAAAGCGAAGCTTATTTATTAGCCGATTTTAATTAGTCTTCATATTTTTAAAGCGCTCTCGTTTAACTATTAGAATGAAATGTTACCAATCTTTCTTTTTAATACGGATGTATAGCTGCATCTTTGTGTACATTTTTTTCGTACGTCTTACAAAGCATTCTATACATAATGATTATTCTTATATTTTTCCTTCTCCATTGGTTCTTATCGCTATTTTGTCAAACATTTTTTTTACATCGTTATGCATCGCATAAAATGTTTACGATGAACAAATTTTGGGAACGCTTTTTCTATGGCCTTACGGTTATTGTTCAAGGCTCGTCGTTCTTAAACCCTCGTGCATATGCTATTTTGCACAAAATGCATCATGCGTATAGCGATACGGAGAAAGACCCTCATTCGCCACATTTTTTTAAAGACGTATGGCAAATGACTATGCAAACAAAAGATATTTATTTGGACTATGCAAAGTATAAAGTACAACCAGAAAAAGCGTTTATAGGCAATTACCCTGAATGGAAATTTTTAGATAAGATAACCAATTTATGGATGTTTCGCATTGGCTTTGGCGTATTGTATTTTTTATTTTATTTAAAATTTGCAACAGCTTGGTGGGTATTTGTTTTGTTGCCTATACATTTTTTTATGGGACCAGTGCATGGTGCTATTGTAAATTGGTGCGGGCACAAATATGGTTATAGCAATTTTGATAACGATGACCATAGCAAAAATTCTTTACCATTAGATTTTTTAATGTTTGGAGAATTGTTTCAAAACAATCATCACAAAAGCCCCAATAGCGCCAACTTTGCAAAAAAATGGTTTGAGTTTGATCCTACTTATCCTATAATAAAATTATTTAATTGGCTACATATTATTAAGCTAAGAAAAGCGGTATAGTTTTTTTAATAAAACCTTTAAGGTCTTTTTAAACTTTTATTTTTTTGCCAAGATGCTTAAAAGATCATATAGGTTTATTACAACGCTCAAAATAAAATCGTATATTGAACTGTATGATTAAATTATCTTTTGCTTTACTTTTATTACTTGCTTCTCTATTAATTATTTTTCCTGCGCCCAATAGTTTTTTGTGGAAGCTGGCAGTTGGACTTACTAACTTTCCTTATGTGCCAATGTTGTTGGCGTTAATTTTATTTTTTGTAGGAATAAAATCCAAAAAATTTTCTATTCCTATTGCAACAATAAGTAGCATTGCTTTTGTTATTTTTTCATTACCCATTGTAGAAGCGTTTAAAAAGAAAAGTAATGTAGCCGAAATACAAAAAATATTTCCCGTAAAAGATGAATCTTTATTAGCGCCTGTTTTTAGTTTTACAAAAATGTTTAACAAAGATTCAGCCTGTTCATTTCAAACAATTATTTACAAAACTTTTGAAGATAAAACGCTAACGCTTGATTTTTACAAATCCTCATTAAAATTAAATGTAAGTTCTCTCGTAATCGTCATACACGGCGGCTCTTGGCAAAGTGGCGATTGTAAACAATTGCCAGAACTCAATAGTTACCTTGCGGCAAAAGGTTATAATGTTGCAGCCATAAATTATAGACTTGCACCTGCATACAAAGCCCCAGCACCAGTAGAAGATACAAAAGATGCTATCGATTATTTTTTGCAACATGCAAATGAATATAATATTGATACAAATAATATTATTTTACTTGGTAGAAGTGCAGGAGCACAAGTGGCTTTGTGTGCAGCTTACAATTTGCACATGCCAAATATAAAAGGAGTAATTAGTTATTATGGTCCTGCAGATATGGTTTGGGCGGGGCAACTACCAGCAAATGCCGGCGTACTAAACAACAACGAAATTTATAATAATTATTTAGGCGGTTTGTATAAAGATGTACCCGAAAAATTTAAAGAGATTAGTGCTATTCATCAAGCCAATGCTGCATCGCCACCTACATTAATGATACATGGTGAAATAGATCCACTGGTTTTTCATGTGCATCCTGAGCATCTTCAAAAAAGATTAAACGAGTTGCATGTACCAAATTATTATCTAACATTTAATTATGCTACACATGGTTGCGATTATAGCTTACAAAGCCCAGCAGGACAGGTTTGTACCTATACAGTAGAACGGTTTTTACAATCCGTTATTCAAAAATAATTGAGCTTTTTTAAATAAACCCATCCGCTGAATGTGTCAGACAGCTTAGTTAGTTTCTTTTGAGTTAAGCGTCTTCAATCAGGTGTTAGACACATACATTTGCAGTATTTTAATTTAATACACTGGGTTCTTTCTTAATCTTTGCACCTTCTTCTTCTTTTATTTTGGCCCAACCACCCAAAACATTTCTAATATTATGTATGCCTTCTTTTTTAAGAATAGAAGCAGCTATTACGCTTCTGTATCCTCCGGCACAATGCACATAAATATTTTCGGTTTCTTCAAATTGAGCTAGCAAAGTTACATCTGTCATTTCAGTTAATGGTAAATTAGATGCATCTTCTAAATGCCCATCAGCAAATTCTGTTTCTCTGCGCACATCTAATACAGTAATATTGGGATCGTGTGGTAAATCCATAATTAATTCATCGGGCTCTACATCTACAATCATATCTATTTTTTCTCCTGCATTTTTCCAAACATCAAAACCACCATCTAAATATCCAATCATTTTATCAAATCCTACTCTCGATAATCTAATTACCGATTCTTCTTCTTTGCCAGGTTCTGTTACTAATATTATTTTTTTATCAAACGATAAAAGACTGCCTGCCCACTCTGCATATCTTCCTTCAAGGCCTATAAATATTGAGTTTGGCACAAAGCCATGCGTAAAAATGCTAGTTTGGCGAGTGTCTAAAATAATAACATCTTCTTTTGCTAAATTTTTAAAAGCTTCTACTGATAATGCTTTAGTGCCTTTTGTTTTTACTTCATCAATACTATCGTACCCTTTTTGATTTATAGATGCATTAATAGCAAAATAAACTGGTGCAATATTTAAACCAGTGGTTACCGATTTTACAAAATCTTCTTTGCTTTGAGGTTGTAATGCATGGTTTGTTTTTTTTTCTTCACCAATGGTACTAAAAGTATTTGGCCCTAAGTTTTTACCACAGCTACTTCCAGGGCCGTGTGCAGGATAAACAATCACATCATCAGGCAATGGAATTATTTTTTCTTTTAATGTTTCGAACATTATTTCGGCTAATTCCTCGCTACTCAAATCACCACTGCTCAAATCTGGTCTGCCAACATCTCCTACAAATAAAGTATCGCCAGTAAAAATAGCATGAGGTTTATTGTTTTCATCTTTCAATAAATAACAAGAACTCTCTAGCGTATGCCCAGGTGTATGTAATACCTGAAAAGTTATTTTTCCTAATTTGTATTGTTGCAAATGATTTGCATTTTCTACTTTAAAATTTGTTTTAGCCCCAGGGCCAAAAATAATTGGCGCACCTGTAGCTTTACTCAAATCTATATGCCCACTCACAAAGTCTGCATGAAAATGTGTTTCGAAAATATATTTTATAGTAGCATTTCTTTCTTTTGCCAAAGCAATGTATTCATCAATATCTCTTAATGGATCTATAATGGCAACTTCGCCTTCACTTTCAATGTAATATGCTGCTTCGCTAATACAAGCAGTATATATTTGTTTTATGAACATGTATCTTTTTTTGTTTGAAAATGCGAATTTACGAAATAAAAAAAGCGGATGATTGTTATCATCCGCAAATAATTTACATAATCTTAAAAACTAAGCTACTAAGCTTTCGGTAACGCCAGTAATTTGATCAATACGCTTATAGTTAACAGTGTAATAGATGAATTTACCGTCACGTTGTGTACTTACTATACCTGCTCTACGCAAAATAGCAAGATGTTGCGATGCTACAGATTGCTCTAAACGCATGCGAACATAAATTTCTGTAACTGTAATTTTGTCTTCTGTTTCAATAAGGGTAAGAATTTGCTGTCTCAATTTATGATTAAGTGCCCTTAAGACTAGAGCAGCTTTTTTCAAATTGTGATAGTTTACCTTTAAGACATTTTCTTCTGTTTCAGATACTACTTTTAGTTGTACCTTTTCTTGAGTTGCAATCATTCTTTCGGGGGTTTAGTGTTGAATAATTTGATAAAGCAAATATAATTAAAATTGTAATGTTAATTGAGTGCTTAGCACTTAAGCATGCTGAATAATTTTACTATAGCGTGTAGAAGAACTTCGAATATTGAGGAATTGAGGAAAATAAATTTTCAAAATTTAAAGATGAAAATTTTTTGTAAGTCAAGGCAGACAGAGCTTTAGGTAAGAATTTATTTGTTGTGAAAGACGCATTAGTATTAGTTAATATATCTCTCCATTTCTCCATTCCGCTTCCAAAAAACATAATCATTTTTTTGTCATATTTTTCTGCAAACGATTGCGGTGCAAGCACTTTTGCATGAGGAGCTTCTATTTCTTTTAAATCTGCGTCATATATGGCGCAAAAAACTTCCATTCGTCGGGCATCAATCATAGGGCAAAATAAAAAATTTGTTACATCGTCTAGGTGCATAAACACATCTTTTGTCATCATTTCTAGTGTTCCAACACTAATGAGTGGTTTGTTTAATGCATAACATAATCCCTTTGCTGCAGAAAGCCCTACACGTAAGCCTGTGTATGAGCCAGGGCCAAGCGTTACGCCTATTGCATCCAATTGGGCAGGTTTCAAATTTTCTTTTGCCAGTAATTCAGCTATGGCCACATGTAAAAATGTAGCATGATCTTTTTGTATTGCATTTGTTTGAAAACTTAAAATGTTTCCTTCTTTTGCAATGCTAACCGATGCTGTTTCTAAAGATGTATCTATATTTAAAATAAAACTCATGCTAGTTTTTTTATTTCATTTTCCATTTCTGGTGCAGGTAAATATCGTTCGTCTGTTTCAGATAATTTTTTTAATAACTGATAAATATTTTTTAATCCAATAATGTTGCTCCATTCAAATGGCCCATAAGGATAATTTGTTCCCAACTTCATAGCAATATCAATTTCTGTTTTGGTACTTACATTTTCGCCTTTGGCAAAATAGGCTTCGTTTATAATCATGGCTATTATTCTTGCACTTACAAAACCAGGCTCATCATCTACGGTAATATATTTTTTGTTTACAGTTTTTATGATAGTAGCTACTTCTGTAGAAATCAATCCTGCTATTTCCCAAATTTCTTTTTCGAGAAAACCTGGCCATGCATTTATTCGAATAATATTTGCTTTTGCATTTATGAATGAAAGTGTTTTAGTAACACTATTTATAATAACTGGAGCAGTCAAATTAATATAATCAACATCTGCACTATCCTCTTGTAAATTAAAATATGCAGTAGCATTTTTTTCTGCTAAAAAATCAGATAAATCATTCATCCTTTTCCATTCTATGGTTGAATTTGTATTTTTCAAAATCTCCCATTGTGCATCATTAGCAAGTACAACAAATATCATTATATAATTTTATGCAAAAATACGTGCTATAAAGAGGATATATTTGCGTTATAAAAAATAAATAACCATGAGCAAAATAATAATAAAATCAGATAAGGCCGCACCACCAATTGGGCCATACAGCCAAGCCGTAAGAGCAGGAAACATGTTATTCTTATCTGGTCAAGTTGCTTTAGATGCTGCTGGAAATTTGCAGGTAGGTAGCATAAAAGAAGAAACAACACAAGTAATGAAAAACATAGAAGCCTTGCTAAAAGAAGCTGGTGCAGGCTTTGAGCATATTGCAAAAACAACTATTTTTTTAAGCGATATGTCGTTGTTTAATGAAGTAAACGAAGTGTATGGCAGCTATTTTTCTGCTGATTTTCCTGCTAGAGAAACAATAGCTGTAAAAGGATTGCCCAAAAATGTAAATGTAGAAATAAGCGTAACCGCTGTTTTGTAAGATGATATTAATTACCGCCAAAGTACATCCTTATCTCATTGAAACTTTTGAAAAAAAGGGTCATGCGGTTTTGTATTTGCCAGAAATAAAATATGATGAACTGGCTGAGAAAATTAAAACAGCAACTGGATTAGTAGTAACGACAAGATTAAAAATAGATAAGGCCATTATTGATGCTGCACCAATGTTGAAATGGATTGGTAGAATTGGTAGCGGTATGGAGTTGATAGATACTGATTATGCTTCTTCTAAAAATATTATTTGTATTAGTAGCCCCGAAGGTAATAGAAATGCAGTAGCAGAACATGCTATGGGAATGTTGCTTACCATGATGAACAATATTATAAAAAGTGCAGCGGAAGTAAAAGAAGGAAAATGGATAAGAGATGAAAACCGTGCAACAGAAATAAGTGGAAAAACAATAGGTATAATAGGTTATGGAAATACTGGAGCGGCTTTTGCAAAATTGTTGTCACCTTTTGAAGTAATAATGCTAGCCTACGATAAATACAAAACCGATTTTGGTGGACAATTTATTAGAGAAGCAGAAATGGAACAAATATGTAGGTACGCAGATGTAATAAGTTTTCATGTGCCTTTAAGCAATGAAACAAAATATATGGCAGACGACCTTTTTTTTGATAGCCTACAAAACAAGCCATTTATCATAAACACATCTAGGGGAAATGTGATAGATACAACAGCATTGATAAATGCTTTGGAGGAAGATAAAATAAGTGGCGTGGCATTAGATGTGCTCGAAAACGAAAGGCTAGAAACATTGACACTACTACAAAAAACACAACTAGATTTTTTACTTGCCCACCCAAAAGTGCTCATTACACCACATATTGCCGGCTATAGCTACGAGGCGTTTTATAAAATGAGCCAAGTGCTTGTAACTAAGTTAGAGGCATTAAAATTGACATAGATTATGTTGATGCATTTAGAATCGTAGTATGAGGTGACATCTTTATTATAGACTTTCTATTATCAAAGCAGTATTAAAAAGCTGTCACCTCTATTATAAACTGTGCGACAATTTTAAATACAACCTCTGCATAGATTAGCATTTTTTTAGAAAAACTTTCCTTATATTTGTAACACCTACAACGCTTCCAAAAACGGAGCGTTGTATTTTTTTTTGTAAAATGCTAAAATGTTTTTTATGTCGGATACTAATTATGTAACACAAGAAAATTTTGATAAGCTGCAAATAGACTTGCATCGTTTAAAATCGGTAGATAGACCTGCGGCTAGTGCTGCTATTGCCGAAGCTAGAGAAAAAGGAGATTTGAAAGAAAATGCAGAATACGATGCAGCTAAAGAAGCACAAGGTTTGCTAGAGGCAAGAATAAATTATTTGGAAGGCGTGGTTTCTACCGCCAGAATATTGGACGAAAGCACTATAGATACTAGCCGAGTAAGCATACTTACAAAAGTTACACTGCTAAACCTCGGTACAAAGAAAACGGTAACCTATCAAATTGTTTCTGAAAACGAAGCTGATTTAAAAGCGGGTAAAATATCAGTAACATCGCCAATAGGCAAAGGTTTGTTGGGCAAAGTAAAAGGAGAAGTGGCAGAAGTAATTGTGCCAGCAGGGGTTTTAAAATTTGAAGTGAAGGACATTTCTATTTAAATAAAATTGCAGAACTTACAGCCCGTTCGCTTATTTAGTGAACGGGTTTTTAATGTCTAAATAATACATCATGACAATATTTTCAAAAATTATAAAAGGCGAAATACCTTGTTACAAAATAAAAGAAAACGAATTTTTTTTGGCTTTCTTAGATGTGTTTCCTTTGGTAAAAGGACATGTATTGGTTGTGCCAAAAATAGAAGTAGATAAAATGTTTGACTTGCCCGAAAATTATTTGCAAGAAATATTATTATTTGCAAAACCCATTGTAGCAGCGATAGAGAAATCTTTTGATTGCAGGCGCTGTG
Source organism: Ferruginibacter sp. (assembly GCA_043723285.1). Lineage (GTDB taxonomy): Bacteria > Bacteroidota > Bacteroidia > Chitinophagales > Chitinophagaceae > Ferruginibacter. The sequence continues at coordinate 8,709 of JAYSOC010000387.1, forward strand.
GTATTAGTGTAATTGGGTTAGAAGTGCCACATGCACACATGCACCTTGTACCTATGAACAGTGCAGATGATTTAAATTTTACACGAGAAAAATTAAAAGTATCAGCAGAAGAAATGAAGGATATACTAGGAAAGATTTCAGCGAATTTGGAATAAAAGCCCCATCTATCCTCCCAGAAGGGGAGAAAAACCTAGAAGATTATGCAGTAGAAGGCTTTTATATTTTTGTGTTATAAATTTGGTTGCTGCATAAAAACAATTCTTTGAGAATTTAAATTTATTTTAAAAACTCCAACCCGCAAGTCTTCCTCAAAAAATGTGGGACAGGCAAGAGAGGAGCCATGCTAAGACACTATTTAGTTATTTTCATTTTCAAGGACTTCCAAATCCCTTGTAGGGGGACTTTAGCTGAGTAACAATTTATCGACTATAATATTATTCAGAAAATGACTAGTATATAAATCAACCAATAATCAATCAACCATTAACTAGTAACTCACACCTTCAATACTATCCTTAATAGCTAAATAACTCAAATATCTCTCTTCAGAAATTACACCTGTATTCACTGCTGCTTTTACTGCGCAGTCGGGTTCGTTTAGATGCACACAATTATTAAATTTACAATTGTTCATTACGGCACGCATTTCGGGAAAATATTGTGCAAGCTCATGCTTTGGTACATCTACAATACCCATTTCTCTTAT
>JAYSOC010000388.1:0-3711 GCA_043723285.1 Ferruginibacter sp.
CTTGCCTGCGGCTATACGTATGCAAGAAGCATTAGAAGTCGGTGGGCCTGTTAGTGAGTTTCAATATTTAACGGAGTTGAAGAAAACGGCTTCGTTGAACAAGGTTTTTAAAACGTATATGGGACAAGGTTATTATGGTACAATTGTGCCGTCGGTAATTTTGCGTACCGTGTTTGAAAACCCAGGTTGGTACACACAATACACGCCTTACCAAGCGGAAATTGCACAAGGACGTTTGCAGAGTTTGTTGAATTTTCAAACGATGGTTTCGGACTTGTGTGGCTTACCTGTAGCCAATGCAAGTTTGCTAGATGAAGGTACAGCGGCGGCAGAAGCCATGGCAATGTTGTTGAATCATAAGAATAAAAACACCGATAATATTACATCGCCAAAGTTTTTTGTGGACGAAAATATTTTTGCGCAAACAAAAGATGTATTGATAACTAGGGCTACTCCGATACATATTGAATTGGTTTTTGGAGATTATAAAACAGCGGTATTGGATGAAAGTTATTTTGGTGCAATTGTACAATATCCAAATGCGGATGGAGCTGTAGAAGATTATAGAAAATTTATTGATGCTGCACATGCTGCTAATGCAATGGTGGTAATGGCTACCGATTTATTGTCGCTTACATTACTTACACCTCCGGGTGAGTTGGGCGCTGATGTGGCTATTGGTAGTTCGCAACGTTTTGGTGTACCAATGGGATTTGGTGGCCCGCATGCTGCATTTTTTTCTACTAAAGATGAGTTTAAAAGAAATATACCTGGTCGTATAATTGGTGTAACGATAGATGCGCAAGGCAATCGTTGTTTGCGTATGGCATTGCAAACTCGTGAGCAACATATACGCAGAGAAAAAGCTACGAGTAATATTTGTACTGCACAAGCTTTATTGAGCAACATGAGTGCTATGTATGCCATTTATCATGGTGCGCAAGGTTTGAAAAATATTGCGAAGCGCACAAGTTTATTGGCAAAAACATTGAGCGATGAATTGACTGCAATGGGTTTTGTAAATGAGAACAAAGCTTTCTTTGATACCATAAAAATAAAAACAGATTTAGTTACTAAAATTAAAGAAGCGGCAGAGGCGGCAGAAGTAAATTTCTTTTATGCTGCCGATACTATTTTTATCAGTTTAGATGAAACGACTTCGCAAAATGATATTTTGGATATTGCACACATTTTTGCAAAAGCAAAAGGAGAAGATAGTGCATCGTTAAGTTTTAGTGATGATACATTGCTTACCAATATTCCATCATCGCTTACAAGAACATCGGATTATCTTACACACCCAGTTTTTACTACGCATGGCAGCGAAACTGAAATGCTGCGTTATATAAAAAGTTTAGAGAATAAAGACCTTAGTTTAAATACATCGATGATATCGCTTGGTAGTTGTACTATGAAGCTGAATGCCGCTACACAACTCATTCCTGTGAGTTGGCCTGAGTTTAGCAACATACATCCTTTTGCACCTGTAAGCCAATGGAAAGGGTACCAACAAATATTAACTGAGCTAGAGGCTTGGTTGAGCAATGTAACTGGTTTTACGGCTACATCGTTACAACCAAACAGTGGCGCACAAGGCGAATACACTGGCTTGCTTACCATGCGTGCCTATCATCAACATAGAAATGATACACATAGAAATATTATTTTGATACCAATATCTGCCCATGGTACAAACCCTGCAAGTGCAGTAATGGCAGGCTTTAAAGTGGTAGTAACGAAGTGCGATGACGAAGGAAATATTGATATGGCAGACATGGCTGCGCAAGTAGAAAAACATAAAGACAACCTTGCAGGCCTTATGATAACATATCCGAGTACACATGGTGTTTTTGAAGAAACGATAAAAGATTTGTGCCAATTGATACATGACAATGGCGGCTTGGTGTATATGGATGGCGCAAATATGAATGCGCAAGTTGGCTTAACAAGTCCGGGTTTGATAGGTGCTGATGTGTGCCACTTAAATTTACATAAAACATTTGCCATACCGCATGGTGGTGGTGGCCCAGGCATGGGACCAATTGGTGTGAATGACAAGTTGAAGCCATTTCTTCCAAAACATTCATATAATTTAGAAGGGACAGCGACTTCTACACACGCTGTAAGTGCAGCTCCTTTTGGCAGTGCAAGTATTTTACTAATTAGCTATGCATACATAAAAATGCTTGGCGCAGATGGTTTAAAGAGAAGCACAGAGTATGCAATTTTAAATGCCAATTATATGAAGGCAAGATTGCAAAACGATTATAAAATTTTATACACTGGTAAAAATGGAACTTGTGCGCATGAGTTTATTGTAGATTTACGTCCGTTTAAAATTAGTGCAGGTATAGAAGCAGAAGATGTGGCAAAGCGTTTGATGGATTATAATTTTCATGCGCCAACATTGAGTTTTCCGGTGGCCGGCACAATAATGATAGAGCCAACGGAGAGTGAAGATAAAGCAGAATTAGATAGATTTTGTGATGCCATGCTTTGTATAAGAAAAGAAATAGCAGCAGTAGAAAATGGTAGTGCAGATAAGTTAGATAACCTTTTAAAAAATGCTCCCCATACGCAATTTATTATTACAGCAAATGATTGGACTAAGCCGTACACTAGGCAGGAAGCGGCTTTTCCACTTGATTATGTAAAGGAAAATAAATTTTGGCCAAGTATAAGTAGGGTAAATAATACTTATGGTGATAGAAATTTGGTATGTACCTGTGAGCCAGTGGAGAGTTATATGGAAGCTTAAAAAATTACACTCCAATTAACTAATAGCTCAATATATTCATTTACAAATTAAAATAACTATGAAAATATGTATCATTCTTATACTCGCCAATTCTTTTACTAATATTATTTTTGCACAAAAAAATTCTTTACTAGTTTATGGTAATATTGAATTATTTGGGGCAAAAGAAAAAGCAACCTTACCCAATGACCCTGCTACAAGTCAAAATGTAAGATCGCAATTTAGTTTTTCCCCAGCAATAGGTTATCAGTTTAATGATAATTTTACAATTGGTATAAAGCTAAGTTCAGTATCTGGAAAGGCTGTAGAAACCAATTCTGCGCCACCTAATCCAATTAATGAAAATATATATAAGTATAATTTTTATAATATTGGCCCATTCCTGAGATATTCAAAAAAGCTGAATAATTTCTTTATTCTTTATGGTCAAATTGAAGGAGGCCCATATTTTGGGAAAGCTTTAAATAGCAGTACAGGATATCCCGATTTGATTACTAAATATAATCATGGTTTTAAAGGGGCAGTTTATCCTGCATTTGGTATAATCCTAAAAAGAGGCTTTCTAATAAATGCAAATTTTGGCGGGTTATATTATGAAGGATATACAATTGAAAGAGAAACTGAAAAAAGAACATCAAGTACTTTTTCAATAAACTTTGGTTCTACTTTTAATTTTGGAATTTCAAAAAACTTTAGTTTAAAGCAAAAACGATAGCATAAATTAAGTATTTTTATTGCCATTTTTCTAAATAACGTATTCAAGTAGCATCGTTATTTTCTTGAAATAACATGGTTTATTAGTGTAAAGATTAGAGTAATAATGTATAGCAAACAAAAGTAAATGCTCACTTTATTAAAAAACCCCTACATTTGCACTTTAATAATACAATACAAATAAAAAAAAATGGACAAAAATCAAGGAACCGTAAAGTTTTTCAATTCTGAAAAAGGAT
>JAYSOC010000389.1:0-3709 GCA_043723285.1 Ferruginibacter sp.
AAAACGTGTGGTGAGAATGGACTTGCCAGCGTTTGGTTTAACTGGCCCATTTCCAGATGGTAATTATAGCATTGAAAATTATGTTCGCTTTATCCATGATTTTTTATTGGCAAAAGGAATTACAAAATGTATTTTGGCAGGCAATTCTTTGGGTGGGCAAATTGCATATCGTTTTACCATTACGCATCCACTGATGGTTGACAAACTAATTTTAATTGATGCTGCCGGTTATCCGTTGGAATCTAAAAGTGTGCCCATTGGTTTTAGAATAGCAAGAATACCGATTTTAAATAAATTACTCACTATTGTAACACCTCGCTTTATGGTAAGAGCCAGTGTAGAAAACGTGTATGCCGATAAAACAAAAGTTACAGATAGCATTGTAGATAGATATTTTGACCTTACGCTAAGAGCCGGCAACAGACAGGCTTTAGTAGATAGAATGACATTTGCTTATGATACCAGTACAATTCCACTCATAAAAAATATACAACAACGCACCCTAATACTTTGGGGCGAACAAGATTTGTTGATACCTACTAAAAGTGCTTATCGTTTTCACGACGACTTACCAAACGACACACTCGTTATTTTAAAAAACCTTGGGCATGTGCCTATAGAGGAAGGTGCATGGGAAAGTTTGGAAGTAGTGATAAGGTTTTTGAAGGGGCAAAGTTTTCTCCTTGTTTAGTGAAACCACTATACGTTCGCTAAAATCTAATGCACAATAAAAGCTGAAAAAAGATTTACAGATGAAGGGCTGCGCTGCTTAGCCGAAAATCCTTTTTGTGAAGCTTTAGCGAAACAAAAAGATTGTAGGCGGGCAGCGAACGAATGCTAAATAGTGCTATCTGTCCAAAGCCCCAAACAATTTATACAATGCACAATATACCAAATGCAATTTGCTAAATACTATTTGCCAACAGCTCCCCTTACTCCTCCATCATCTCCTTTACCTCGGCCACTACACTCTCTACATTTGGTTTTGCAAAATAATCACCATCGCTGCCGTAGCCTGGGCGGTGTGCTTTGCCTGTGAGTGTACGTGGAGATACATCTAAATATTTATACCCTTTTTGTTCTTCCATTACTTTGTTAAACATATATGCTGCTGCGCCGCCCGGCACATCTTCATCAATAAAAATAATACGGCTTGTTTTTTTAAGTGAAGCTACAATGTTGTGGTTAATATCAAAAGGTAACAACGTTTGTACATCTATTACTTCGCAACTGATACCCATTTTTGCCAACACTTCTGCGGCTTCTTGCACAATGCGCAAGGTAGATCCGTAGCTTACAATGGTTACATCATCGCCTTCTCTTAGGGTTTCTGTAATGCCAAGTGGCACGGTAAATGTTTCTAAATTGGCAGGCAATTTTTCTTTTAAACGATAACCATTTAAACATTCAATAACCAATGCCGGGTCGTTGCCTTGCAGGAGTGTGTTGTACATACCTGCGGCTTGTGTCATATTACGAGGCACGCATACATACATACCACGGAGTGCGTTTATGATCATGCCCATTGGTGAGCCGCTGTGCCAAATACCTTCGAGCCTATGCCCACGTGTACGCACTATGAGTGGCACACTTTGTTGGCCTGCTGTACGAAAATGTGTTGTAGCCACATCATCGCTTAGGGGTTGTAAGCCATACAATAAATAATCTAAATATTGTATTTCGGCAATGGGGCGCAAACCCCGCAAAGCCATGCCTATACCTTGTCCCATAATGGTAAGCTCACGAATACCAGTATCAAAAATACGCTCGTGCCCATGCTTTTCTTGCAAGCCACTAAAGCCTTGGTTTACGTCGCCAATAAAACCTAAGTCTTCGCCAAATGCGGCCACTTTTTTGTTGTTGGTAAACAATTGATCGAAATATTTATTGAGTATTTCGTAACCATTTACTAATGCAGATGTTTCGTTAAACTCTGCAGATATCACTGGTACTTTTAATGCAGACTTTGGTCCTTCGCTATACAAAAATGCATCGTAGGTTTTATTACTTTCTGCAAGCAAATCGTTGTAAAAAGTTTTTACTGCTGTAGCATTTGGTAAATCGTACAATGCAGTTGCCAATGTTTTTAAAATATCTCTTCGTAATGGCTCACGTAATGTGCTAAGCAATGTGGCATGTTTTATTGCGCCTTCATCATTTGTACTTTCTAAAACTGCTACAGTTTCTTCTACGAGTTTTTTTATGGGTGTTAAATATTCTTCCCATGCTTGTTGTTTGCTCTGTTTTACAAAAGCAATGGTTTCATCTTCTATAACTTTTATTTCTTCTTCAGATGCAAGAGCATTTTCTACAATCCAACTACGCATTTGTTTTATACAATCCCATTCTTTTTCCCAACCCAATCTTTCGCCAGTTTTGTACCGCTCGTGACTACCAGATGTAGAGTGCCCTTGCGGTTGTGTAATTTCTTCTATATGAAAAATAGCTGGTGTATGTGTTTCTCTAATTTTATCAATGGCAGGTTCAAGCACTTCGCACATGCCTGCGTAATCCCATCCTTTTAATTTGTAAATATCAAAACCATTTGTACCATTTTGTTTTTGAAAACCTGCCAGTGCTTCGGATATAGAGCCTTTGGTGGTTTGGTATTCTTTTGGTACAGAAATACCATAACCATTATCCCACACAAAAACCGCTAATGGCACTTGCAATACGCCAGCTGCATTTATGGTTTCCCAAAAATGGCCTTCGCTGGTAGAAGCATCGCCAATGGTACAAAAACAAACTTCATTACCATTATTACTTAATTCAGTTTCGTTTTGTAATGCTGATACATTTCTAAAAAATTTACTTGCATATGCTAATCCAAGTGCACGAGGCATTTGCCCTGCGGTTGGTGCAATATCGCTAGAACTATTTTTTGTATGAGCTAGTGGTAACCAAGCACCATTTTCGTCCACCATTTTTGTAGCAAAGTGAGCGTTCATTTGTCTGCCGGCACTAAATGGATCGTGGGTTACATCAGTATCAGCATATAATTGTGCAAAAAATTGTTGCACCGTTGCTATGCCACTTGCAAATGCAAATGTTTGGTCTCTGTAATAACCGGATCGAAAATCGCCGGGTTTAAAAAACTTTGCCATGGCTATTTGTGGCACTTCCATACCATCGCCAAAAATGCCAAACTTTGCCTTGCCGGTAAGCACTTCTTTTCTGCCAAGCAAACTTGCTTCTCTACTTATACAAGCAAATCGGTAATCGCTCAACACTTCATTGCGAAAAGTATCGAAACTTAATTTTTCTGCTGAGGCAGCCTCTAAGTTGTGTAGGGTATCCATATATATGTAAGTTGCTGTAAAAATATCAATTTTATAGCGGTTTGTTAAAAATGAGTCATAACAATCTCAAATTATTTGAAAACAAAACCTTTTTGTATATTTGTGGTCTTATATAAAAACACGTATAATGAAAAAAACGATTCTATTTTTTGCACTATGTGCAGGTGCAGCAATTGTTAATGCACAAACTACTGCTGTTGTTGATGAACATGCAGGTCATAACCATGCAAAAGAAGCTACAAAAGCGCCTACTAAGGCTGCAGAAACTAAAACTGCAGTAGTCGTTGATGAGCATACTGGTCATAACCATGCAAAACAAACTCCTGTTACAGAGATCAGACCTACATCAATGACTGCTGTTAGCGAAGTAACTAAACCTGTAGAAGATTTTCTTTCTGTAAAAGAAATGG
>JAYSOC010000390.1:0-3700 GCA_043723285.1 Ferruginibacter sp.
AGATTTAATTAATGCTGGTAAAGAAACTGTAACCCTTATAAAAGGTGCAGCAATTTTCGATAGTGCTGAAAGTTTTGGAATGATAAGAGCTGGTAAAATTGATTTAACTGTTTTAGGAGCAATGGAAGTAAGTGATACAGGTGATATTGCCAATTGGAAAATTCCAGGCAAAATGGTTAAGGGAATGGGTGGTGCAATGGATTTAGTAGCAAGTGCAAAAAATATTATTGTGGCAATGATGCACACAAACCCAGCAGGCGAAAGTAAATTATTGAAGCATTGCACATTGCCACTTACTGGCACAAAATGCGTAAAAAAAATAGTAACCGATTTGGCAGTTATAGAAATTACCAATATTGGTTTTAAATTGCTAGAACGAGCACCAAGTGTTTCTGTAGATGAAATTATTTCTAAAACTGGCGCACCACTAATTGTAGATGATAATATATTAGAGATGAAATTTTAAGTTTTATTAATAATTCTTTTTTATTTCAAGTGTATTTTTGAATAAAATAAATTACAGTTATTCATCCTTCGCTATTGATAAATTTTTAGTGATATTTTACTAAATCTTATGCTTCTAAAATTTGCTATAACGCATAGTTATTCTACATTTGCGCCCTCATCAAAAAACATGATATGTCAGTATCACAATCGTCTGAAACAATCAAAAATGTTTTGACAACAATAGGAATACATACAAATATGCCTGTGCATTACCAACAAACGCCAGAGCAACTTTCTGCAACTACAGTTTCATTAGGTCAAGGAAAGCTAAACGATACAGGTGCTTTGATAATTAACACAGGAGAATTTACTGGAAGAAGCCCAAAAGATAAGTTTTGTGTAAAAGATGAAATAACTGCTGAAGCTGTGCATTGGAACGATTTTAATATTGCCATTACGTCAGAAGTTTTTGATAAGATGTATGCAAAACTCGTAAAGCATTTAGGCCAAAAAGAATTGTGGGTAAGAGATGCGTATGTATGTGCAGACCCTGAGTATCGACTAAACATTCGTGTCGTAAATGAAAATCCGTGGAGCAATTTATTTGCTTACAATATGTTTCTTCGTCCTACAGAAAATGAGTTGGAAAATTTTGCACCAGAGTGGACAATTTTGCACGCACCCAGTTTTCATGCAGACCCTTTAATAGACGGCACTCGTCAGCATAATTTTGCCATGACAAGTTTTACAAAAAAAATAATATTAATTGGCGGTACTGGTTATACTGGCGAAATTAAAAAAGGAATTTTTACCATTCTTAATTTTATTTTGCCACACCAAAAAAATGTATTGAGTATGCATTGCTCGGCAAACGTAGGTACAGCAGGCGATACAGCGGTTTTCTTTGGCTTAAGTGGTACAGGAAAAACAACTTTAAGTGCAGACCCAAATAGAAAATTAATTGGCGATGACGAACATGGATGGACAGATGATACCGTATTTAATTTTGAAGGCGGGTGCTATGCAAAATTGATAAACCTCAATAAAGAGAATGAACCAGAAATTTACAATGCCATTCGCCCAGGCGCATTGTTAGAAAATGTAGGATTTATCGACGATACAAATGTGGTTGATTTTGCCAACAAAGAAATTACAGAAAATACAAGAATAAGTTATCCATTAAATTTTATCAGCAATGCATTAGAAATTTCCATTGGCAAAACACCAAAAAATATTTTCTTTCTCACTGCCGATTCTTATGGTATTTTTCCGCCAATAAGTAAGCTTACCACTGGACAAGCCATGTATCAATTTATAAGTGGTTATACAGCAAAAGTAGCGGGTACAGAAGCGGGAGTAAAAGAACCATCTGCAACTTTTAGTGCATGTTTTGGTGCGCCATTTTTACCATTGCACCCTGGTAAATATGCTGCCATGCTAGGTAAAAAAATGGAAGAAAATAATGTGAATGTTTTTATGATAAATACAGGTTGGAGTGGCGGACCATATGGTGTTGGTAGCCGCATGAAATTGCCTTACACACGTGCTATGATAACCGCAGCGCTAGATGGTAAGTTAGACAATGTGGAATACGAAGCACACCCAATTTTTGGAATGATGATGCCAACAGAATGCCCCAATGTGCCAAGCGAAATATTGAACCCACGCAATACCTGGGAAGATAAAAATGCGTATGATGAAAAAGCCATTGTACTGGCGAAAAAATTTATTGCAAACTTTGAAAAATATGCAAGCGGTGTAAGCGAAGAAATATTGGCTGCTGCACCAAAAGTGAATTAATATTTTCTTATAATTTTTATTTACCCTTGTCATATTTTGACGAGGGTATTTTTTTGGCGGTATGCATCGCTTAGAAATCGACTTTGGTTCGGGCTATTCGTTGCAATCTTTTATTGCCTCAAAGGCAGGCAATAAAAGGATTTTCACTCCTATCCCGCCGCTCGTCAGCAATATCTCTTTTGTCAATTTTTATTATGCAATAGATCGATTATTGAAAAATACAACAATATTTATCTATTAGTTCAGGTAAAAATATTTCTTTGTGTTACTTTGTCAACTTTGTGCCTTTGTGGTTCAAAAAAATTATATTGCATACTCAAAATAAAACGCATGAAATATCTTCCACTCAACCCCGAAATATTTATACAAAACAGAAAACGTTTTGTAAGCAAGCTGCAAAAAAACTCTATTGCCATTTTTAACAGCAATGATGAACTACCAACAAATGGTGATGCCTTACACAAGTTCAAACAAAATTCAGATTTGTATTGGCTAACAGGTATTGAGCAAGAAAATACGATGTTGATATTTTTTCCTGATAACCCCGATGCAAAATATAGAGAAGTATTGGTTGTAGTAAGACCAAACGAAATGAAAGAAAAATGGGATGGGCATCTTTTACGCATTGCAGAAGCACAAAAAATATCTGGCATAGAAACAGTTGTATTTTTAGATGCATTAGATGCCATGCTACAACCATGGATTCATTTAGCAGAAAATATTTATTTAAACACAAATGAAAACGATCGTAAAGCAAGTTTAATAGCGGTAAGAGATTATCGTTATGTAAAAGAAATGCGTGCTCGTTATCCTTTGCATAATTACAAACGAAGTGCACCAATTTTGAAAGAATTACGTTCTATAAAAACAGCAGAAGAAGTAGAAGTAATGCAAAAAGCCATTGATATTACGGATATTACTTTTAGAAAATTATTGCAATTTATAGAACCTGGTGTAATGGAGTATGAAATACATGCAGAAATTATTCATTCTTTCCTCATGCAGCGTGCTACAGGCGAGGCTTACGGAAGCATTATTGCGAGTGGCGATAATGCAAGAGTATTGCACTATGTAGAAAATTGTAGGGAGTGCAAAGATGGCGACTTGATACTAATGGATTTTGGTGCAGAGTATGGCAATTATGCAGCGGATCTTACAAGAACAATTCCTGTAAATGGAAAATTTGGTCGAAGACAAAAAACGGTTTACAATGCATGTTTGCATTTGCATAAATATGCGGCGAGTATTTTAAAATCAGGCATTAGCATTATTGATTACACAGAAAAAGTAGGCGATGAAGCAACGGTGATTTTTCAAAAAATAGGATTGCTAAAAAAGAGCGATATAAAAAATGAAGACCCAAACAATAGAGCGTATAGAAAATATTTGTATCATGGAATCTCGCATCATTTGGGTGTGGATGTACACGACCTTGGCACACGTACAGAACCGA
>JAYSOC010000391.1:0-9327 GCA_043723285.1 Ferruginibacter sp.
AGAAATTACTTTAGAAGCCAACCCAGATGATATTAATACAAAAATACTAGCACAATGGAAAACTGTTGGCATTAATAGGCTTTCGGTAGGTTTACAATCATTTAACGAAGCCGAATTAAAATGGATGAACCGTGCTCACAATGCTGCACAATCTCTACAATGTTTAAACGATATTGAAACCGTAGGTTTTACAAATTATTCTGTAGATTTAATTTATGGCTCTCCACTACAAAGTAATGAAGACTTAATAAAAAACTTTAACATCATTGCCCAAAGAAACATTCCACATATTTCTTGCTATGCGCTTACTGTAGAAAATGGAACGGTATTAAATAAATTAATAAAAGAAAATAAAAGCCCGAATGTAAATACCGATAAACAAGCAGAACAATTTCAAATTTTATTAGAAATGATGGAGGCTAATGGATATGAACAATACGAAATAAGCAATTTTTCGAAGCCCGGTCATAGAAGTAAACACAATAGCAGTTATTGGCAAGGTAAGCCCTACTATGGTTTTGGCCCATCTGCACATTCATTTAATGGAGTGGATAAAAGAAGGTGGAATATATCTAACAACAGTTTATACATTCAATCTTTAGAAAAAAATATTGTCCCATACGAAGAAGAAATACTAACAGATGAAGATCGTGTAAACGAATATGTGATGACATCATTAAGAACTGTGGAAGGAATTAATGTAGAAATAGTAGAAGAAAAATTTGGAATAAAAAACAAAGAAAGGATTTTATTGGGCGCCGAAAAATATATAGAGCAAGGAAAAATGGTTTGCCAAAATTCTTCATTAATGCTTATAAAAGATGGGAAATTTTTTGCGGATGGAATAGCGGGAGATTTGTTTTGCTAGGAGAGAATTGGCTAGGAGCGTAAAAGAAAAATTGCTAAGAGGTTAAAGGAGAAAAAGAGGAAGAAAGAGTTTTAGATCCTACTTTTTCTTCCTCATTTTATCTCTTTTCTCCTTTGACCTCTTAGCCTAAATCAACTCAGCCTCAATTTTTTTAAACCCTTCTGCAGCACTCAATCCGTTCCACAAAATATCATATACCGTTTGAGCTATTGGCATCTCTGCATCTACAGTTTGATTAATAATGAACATACATTTTGAAGCGTTATATCCCTCAGCCACCATACTCATTTCTAATTGTGCATTTTTGACGGAGTATCCTTTGCCTATCATATTTCCAAAAGTTCTATTGCGACTAAACAATGAATAACAAGTAACCAATAAATCACCTAGATAAACAGAAGCTGCATAATTAGCATGCGTATTTTTAGATGCATTTTTTCCATGCTCCATATAGCCAACATCTGCATTTACAATACCAGCCTTGCGAAGAAAGCCCGCCATTTCATCTGCACTATTGGCAATGAGCACGCTTAAAAAATTATCGCCATAATCTAACCCATGCGCCATGCCAGCTGCTACGGCGTAAATATTTTTAAGTACTGCTGCATATTGTACACCATATATATCTTTATTTACAACGGTGTTTATATAATCGGTTTTAAAACAATTGGCAAGGGCTCCTGAGGTGGCCTCATCAATACCAGTAAATGTTAAGTAAGATAACTTTTCCGCCGCTACTTCTTCTGCGTGGCAGGGACCAAGTAATGCAAAATAATTTTCAATTTTTACATTAAACTCTTTTGCTAAATAATCGTTTAGCAATTCATTTGTTTCTGGTAAAATTCCTTTTACGGCAGATACAATTTTTTTTCCTTCAAAAATAGTTCTATCTAAAGTGGATAATGCATCGCAAGTATATGCAGAAGGAATAGCAATAATTACCACATCAGATTGTGTTATTACTTCTTTTACACCAGTAGTCAATTGTAATTTATTTGTATCAAACCGAGCAGCGGTAAGGTATTGAGGATTGTGTTTTTTTATTTTAAATTGCTCAATAGCATCCGCACTCCTATTCCACCAGTAAATTGTATTATCATTATCGGTGAGAATTTTTGCTAAGGCTGTACCCCAACTTCCGCTTCCAAGTATTCCGAATTTCATTTTTTCTTAATCGTTTGTTTTTAGACTGTTTGGTGTTTGTTGTTTGTTGTTATTCTGTTTGGTGTTTTGAACGCTTAGATAATTGCTATTTTATAATATAGTTTGATTTAAAAGAACACCAAACAACAAACCCCAAACATTGTATTTACAAACACCAAACAATTTATTTTTTATAATCCGAGTGTTTCCACTGCCTTAAATGCCGCCGCTTGGCTAGCATCTTTTTTATTAAATCCTTTTGCTTCGGCTATCACTTCCCCATCTATGGTTGCACCAATGGTAAATAATCTTCTGCCACTTTCTACAGATTCTTTTACAGTTGTAAATTCTAATTGTTTACCATTTTTATTTGCCCAACCGTATAATTTATTTTTAATGTTTATTTCTATGGCCTCTAAATCGTCGGTAAACATATGGTTTTGCACAATGTATTTTTCTACCCAGCGCTGTGTTTTATCATAGCCTCTATCTAAAAAAATGGCGCCTATTAATGCTTCTAATGTGTTGCCGAATATTTGAGATGATTTTAATGAATTATCCAACTTATTATAGTAGGTGATTTTCTTCAATCCCATTTTTATGGCAATCTCATTTAACTTTTGGCGGTTTACCATTTTGCTTCGCATTTCTGTTAAAAAACCTTCGCCTTTGTATGGGTATTTTCTAAACAAATAATGTGCTATAATACTGCTCAATACTGCATCGCCTAAAAACTCTAATCGCTCATTATTTTCATCTGCACCTTCTCGTACAGAACGATGACTCAGTGCGGTTTTATACAATAAAATATTGTTTGGTTTAAACCCAATAACATTATTCAATTGCTTTTTAAAATCGTTGGTTACAGATTCGCCTAAAAATAAATCTTGTAAATATGTAAGTGCTCTTTTGATAGTGAAAGTTTTGGCTAAATTAAAGGATTTAATTATAATGAATAATGAATAGTGAATAATGAATAATTTTTTAGACTGTAAGATGCCTAATTTTTTTTCTATTGCATAATAATATTGCACAATCTATTGCATCATAAAAGATGAATAAAGGTATTCCGATGAAGTGAGTGACACAACGATGATGACCATAGCTGTGTCTTTGTTTGGACAAAAAAATATTATCTATCAATGCCTTTTATACCTGTTGATAAATTTTTGAAGTCTTTTGCTTACCTTCGTAGTTATACCCATAATATATGAGTATGAAACTTTTGTGAACTAGATTAAACAACAAAACTTAATGGAACCGACTATAATTTACATCATTACCGGAGCTGTAGCACTTGTGGCGGGGCTTTTCGGCGGCAAAATGATTTTTGCCAAAAACACAGGCAAGCAAGTGCAAGAAGCTGAATTGCAAGCTCAAAAATTAGTAGCTGAAGCGCAATTAAAGGCTGATACCTACAAAAAAGAAAGAGAAATAGAAGCCAAAGAGCGCTTTGCACAAATGAAAATAGACAGTGAAAAAGATGTGATGCAACGCACACAAAAAATTGCTGAAAGCGAAAATCGCATTAAACAAAAAGAGCAAAGCTTAAACCAAAAAGAAGCCAATGCGGAGAAGCAATTAAAAGACAACGATGTTATAAAAGACAATCTCAATAAGCAAATTGAAATTGTAAACGTAAAGCGTACTGAACTGGAAAAACACCAAGAAGAGCATATACGCAAGCTTGAAAAAGTAGCAGGCCTAAGCGCAGAAGAAGCCAAAACGCAATTGATAGAAGGATTAAAAGAATCTGCGCATGCACAGGCGGTGGTATTGCAACAAGAAATTATTGAAAATGCAAAAACAAACGCCAATAAGGAAGCTCGCAAAATAGTTATTCAAACCATACAACGTACGGCTGCAGAGCAAGCTATTGAAAACTCTATCACCGTTTTCAATTTGGAAAGCGATGAAATAAAGGGTTCAATTATTGGGCGTGAGGGAAGAAATATTCGTGCTATAGAAGCAGCAACAGGCGTTGATTTAATTGTTGACGATACACCAGAAGCAATTGTATTATCATCTTTCGATCCACTGCGCAGGGAGATAGCTCGTTTATCGTTACAACGTTTGGTGGCAGACGGGCGTATTCACCCAGCACGTATTGAAGAAGTAGTAGAAAAAACAAAGCGACAGCTAGATGACCAAGTAATGGAAATTGGTGAACGTACCGCTATAGAACTCGGTATACACGGGCTTCACAAAGAATTGATACGTATGGTTGGTCGTATGCGTTTTCGCTCATCGTACGGACAAAATTTATTGATGCATAGTAGAGAAACGGCTAATCTTTGTGGTATTATGGCTGCTGAATTGGGTATGAACCCTAAGCTTGCAAAACGTGCAGGTTTGCTGCACGATATTGGTAAAGTACCAGACGAAGAAACTGAATTGAGCCATGCATTGCTTGGTGCAAAATTGGCTGAAAAATATGGCGAAAATCCTGCGGTAGTAAATGCCATTGGAGCCCACCATGATGAGATGGAAATGCTCTTTGTAATCTCTCCTATTATACAGGCTTGTGATGCTATAAGCGGTGCTCGCCCTGGTGCAAGGCGTGAGATTATGCAACAATACATACAACGTATTAAAGACCTTGAAACCCTTGCTGCATCGTACAATGGTGTAGAAAAAGCTTATGCCATACAAGCTGGTCGTGAGCTGCGTGTAATTGTAGAAGCCGATAAAGTAACCGATGCACAAAGCGATACATTGAGCTTTGATATTGCACAAAAAATACAAACAGAAATGACTTTCCCAGGGCAAATAAAAGTGACGGTTATTAGAGAAAAGAGGGCAGTGAATATAGCGAGATAATTTGCAGATGGGCAAATTGGCAGATGTGCAAATAATAAATCGCAGAATCTTCTTTTTTAGAAAATATACTAATACGGCGATGATTTTTTCATCGCTGTTTTATTATGGGGCTGTGGGCAGAAAATCTTTGCTCAACTTTGGTTCGGTCTCCTTCGCTGTTCCGTATATGCGCATACGCCTATCTGCATGCACATATACTTCGCTCAGTCCACCGCAGCTCTTCATCGGTAAATCTTTTATCATCTTTTATCCAAAAACAGACCAATTAAAGTGAATTACAACTGTAACCGAAAAAATTATCCAATATACAGCCATTAATTATTAATTTTCCCCTACATTTGCACTCCAAAAAAGAATAGACATGGACGCAGTAGCATTTATACACGAACAACTAACAACAGTACCAACACTTCCTAATTTTAAGGCAGGTGATAATATTACTGTAAATTATAAGATTGTAGAGGGCGCTAAAGAGCGTATCCAAAGCTTCAAAGGCGATGTAATTAAGCGCCAAGGCGTAGGTTCTACAGCCACTTTTACCGTACGTAAAATAAGCGATGGTGTAGGTGTAGAGCGTTTATTTCCAATATATTCTCCAAACATTGAGAGTATTGTATTAAACAAAGTAGGTCGTGTAAGAAGAGCTAAATTGTATTTCTTACGTGAAAGAAGCGGTAAGAGTGCACGTATTAAAGAAAAAAGAATGGCTGTTGGTCTTAAGAAAAAATAAGATGTACAACTATAAAATATATTTTAAAAGCGAAACGGAAAGTTTCGCTTTTTTAGTTTAAAATACTTACTCATTTATATTTTAATAAAAAGTAGCTGCAAAACATTTTAGGCAGTAATTTTGCTTTTTAGTATTACGTACAAAAATTAAACATTGATACCCACTCAAAAAAAATCTATATTGGCTCGCTTTAAATCAGAAGAAAATGAAGAAAGTGCTAAAGAAATGACCTTTATGGATCATTTGGAAGCGCTGCGTTGGCATTTGGTAAGAAGCCTATTAGCTTGGATTATAGCAGCTATTGTTTTTTTTATTTTTAGAGATTGGATTTTTGATAATTTAATATTAGCCCCAAGTAGAACTGGCTTTATTTCTTACAAAATGCTTTGTAAGTTTGGGCACTTTCTACATATTGGCGACGGCTTATGTATGCCACCTGTAAATATCCCTTTGCAAGGCAATACAGTAAGTGGTCCATTTGTTGCTGCCCTTAATATATCTATGGTTGGTGGGTTTTTAGCAGCTTTTCCATACATATTTTATGAATTATGGAAATTTATTAAACCGGCTTTATCGTCCAAAGAATTGAAATATGGCAGTAAAAGTATTTTTTGGGTATCATTTTGTTTTTTTCTTGGTGCATCGTTCGGTTATTATGTACTTGCACCGTTTACTTTCAATTTTTTAGCTAATTTTCAGATTGGCACAACTGGCGCATATAAATATTTACCCACTTTAGATGATTATATAAGTACACTGAATAATTTGTTGCTTGGCTGTGGGGTAGCTTTCGAATTGCCGGTTTTAGCGGTAGTTTTAGCTAAAATAGGATTAATTAATGCTAAATTTCTAAAAGCCTCTCGTAGATACGCTTACGTTATAATTCTCATTTTGGCAGCCATTTTAACACCTTCGCCAGATTGGATGAGCCAAGCCATTGTAGCCATGCCGTTATTATTGCTTTTTGAAATTAGCATCATATTAGTAAAAAAAATAGATGCAAAAAAAATGGAAGCTGAAAAGCAATGGGAATAATCATTTTTTTTAGCTAGATATGTTAAAAAGAAAAGCAAATCGAGCTATATTTTTATATAAGATTTATTTTTAGATTATATTTGTGTTTTAAAAATTACTACTATGATTTATTCAAATAATTTATTAGTTATGTTATCTATTTTTCAGCCAGAGCATATGATATTTATTTTGCTAGCCGTTTTGCTTTTATTTGGAGGTAAAAAAATACCAGAACTAATGCGTGGCATTGGTAAAGGTATGCGTGAGTTTAAAGATGCCAAAGACAATGTAAAAAGTGAAATAGAAATTGGCATGAAAGAAAAAGATACACGCACAACTACAACAGCATAAGAAATAAGATTACAAGAATTGAAATTGCAGCAGTTAAAAGAGCAACAAGCAAGACTACAATCTTAAGTGCATTTTAAAATTAGTAAGCCGAAAAGTATCATTGCTAAAAATGTACTTTTCGGCTTTTGTATATTTCAAAAATAAGATGATAAAAAAATATTTTATACTTTTTGTTTTTTCGTTATGCTCGTTTCTATATGTGCAACAAGCGTATGCGCAAGATACAACAGCAGTAATGGCAGAAGATACCATTGTGCCAGATGAAAAAGTGCAAGATGAAATTATAGATAATATTGTAGAAAACAGAGCCGTGCCGCAAAGAGACAAAGTGCAATACTTTAGTAAACTTACCAGGTATGGTTTTAAAAATTTATTTCCTGCATATTCGTACAATACATCGATGCCATACTCGCAGCAAGTAAATCCGAATGCAGAAAAATATATGCAAGATTATTTACGTGCACATGGCAGAAGTTTGGTAAGTATGAAAAGTTGGTGCATGCCGCATTTTAATTTGATAGATAATATACTTACCCAATATGGTATTCCAAAAGAGTTAAAATATTTGGCCGTAATAGAAAGTAATTTAAAAACGAGCGCCACAAGTTGGGTTGGTGCAGGCGGCCCTTGGCAATTTATGCCATACACTGCAAGAGAAAATGGATTAGTAGTAAATAGCATGATAGACGAGCGCAGAGATTATTTTAAAAGCACGCATGCTGCTGCAAGGTATTTATTACAGCTCTATAAAATGACACACGATTGGCTACTCGTTATAGCTGCTTACAATGGTGGCCCAGGCAGGGTTTTTTCTGCCATAAATAGAAGTGGCAGTAGAAACTTTTGGCAATTGCAATATTTTTTACCTGAAGAAAGTAGAAACCATGTAAAAAAATTTATAGCTACGCATTACATTATGGAAGCTAATGGCAGCATGAGTAACATTAATGCAAATGCTGGTTATGCAATGAATACTACTCATAGTGGTGGAACAGCAATAAACCCTTACAACAATAAGCCCACCATTACTATACAAGAAATGGAAAAGGCAGAAACGCAAACCATAGCAGGTAAATACAATTCCGTAATTATTGCAAAAAATATTACTATGGATATAGTTTCTTTTAATAGGTACAATCCACTTTTTGATGATCAAATTGGTTCCAACGGTAAGTATGAGCTTATTTTGCCAGAAGATAAAATGCAATTGTTTCTTTCTATAAAATACCAAATATTAAATGAGTGTGTGCAAGTATATTTAGGCGATGGAAATGTGCCAGATAATAGTAGGGTATATTCTAAGAAATTAAAAAAATCGAAAAGGAAATGATTTGTTGCGGGTTACGGGTTGGAGAGTTACGGGTTTTTAAGTTTGTAATTCTTTACCCTTTTAATACTTCTACAATTGCCGAAGCTTTAGCCAAGCATTCTTCATACTCATCCTCAGCTTTACTATAAAAAGTAATACCACTTCCAGCAAAAAAAGAAAGCTGCTTTTTTGTTTCGTTATAAAAGATAGAACGGATAACTACATTAAAATCAAAATCCGCATAAGGCGTTATATAACCAATAGAGCCAGAGAATAATCCTCGCTGAATATCTTCATATTTTTCTATTAATTGCATTACTCTTTTTTTAGGCGCACCAGTCATAGAACCCATTGGGAAGCAAGCTTCTATTGCTTGCGTAAAATTTTTATCAGGAGAAAGTGTTCCTTCGATTGTGCTTATCATTTGGTGTACCTGCGGAAAACTATAAATACCAAAAAGCTCCTTTACTTTTACCGAACCATTTTGGCAAACCATGCTCATATCGTTGCGCACAAGGTCAACCACCATTACATTTTCGCTTTTTTCTTTGCTGCTTTCTATCAAATACTTTTTGTTGGCTGCATCTTTTGCTTCATCAACATCTCTCCTACTTGTTCCTTTTATGGGCTGCGAAATGAGTTTGTTTCCTTTTTTTTGCAAAAATCTTTCGGGGCTAGCGCATAGGCAATATGTATTATTAAGTTTATAAAACGACCCAAATGGCGCTGGCGAAAGTTGTGTAAGTTTATTATACGTTGCTATCGGATATATTGTTGCATCTTCAGCAAAAAATTGTTGGCAAAAATTTATTTCATAACAATCGCCTCTTTGTATGTGCTGCTGAAGTAGTTTTATTTTTGCAATATATTTTTCTTTTGATAACGATGAAACAATATTAAGAGAGAAATGTTTTTCTGCTTCTAAAATTTCTATCGCATTTATTTCAGCAATTATCTTAGCATCATCAATATTGCTTTTTATAATTTCAATTTTATTATTAGATAGTTTTAAAACGATTTCTGGCTCAAAGAAAAAACCATCGGTAAAATCATTTTCTTCATGTTGCGTACATGCATTATTGCCAGCATTAT
>JAYSOC010000392.1:0-3694 GCA_043723285.1 Ferruginibacter sp.
TTATTAGAAGCTTCAAATAATTTTTGTGAAATAAAAATATGGTCAATGCAATTTTCAATATTTTCGGTACTGCGGTAAATATTGTGAAGCTTTGTAAAATCCAACAATTCAACTCTGCTATTAATTTGTGGTAAGTGCCTTTTGTCGTTTTCAATAAATGAAGTATTAAAATCTCCTACTATTATAACATTTTTATTTTGATGTAAAATATTTTGAATATCGGTTTTGAAATTATCAAGCTCTTGCCTTGCAATTTCTTTTTGGTGTTTTATGCCCCAAGTGCCAATGATGGATGCGTAAATAATTATTTCCTTATTCTCAACTAAATATTTAATTGCTACACTTGTGTAAGCATCGGCAACAGAAATAGCCTGTATGGGCTTGTATTTGCTAAATATGATACATCTTAGAGGCGTTTCGCCTTTTAAATACTTTCCATAATCTAAATATTGAAATTTTCTATCTGTTGGTATTGCTGCGGTGCTGCTTGCAAAATAATTTTCATTGAATTTGAAAGATGCAATATTTTCTGTAACAATTAGAAAATCAAAATCCTGTTTGTTTATTTCATCAATAATTATTTGCCCAATTTTATTTTTTCTTTTGAACCAATCAATATTTAGTGTACCAATTTTAAGCATAGATAATTTGTAAAGCACAAATATACTTTACAAATTAAAAAAAGTACAATGCCTAAAAAGGCAAAGTACAAAGGAAACGCTGCCCTGTAGCATGAACCCAAAGGCAACACCCACAAGGCAACACATAAACTTTAACGCCTGCTGAAGGAGAGCAAGAAAATAAACCCTTACGAACATAACGCTGAAAGGCATAACGACTAACTGGAACCATACTGCCTGAAAAAGGAGCGCCACAAGTGCAAGCTGCTGCTGCGGTGGCTGGTGGAATACTTGATTGTACTAACATAATATATAAAATTTAATATGCAATCAGTAGCAAGGGTGATAAAAAAACCAAAAGGAAACGGAATAAGTCCCGAAGGGTGCAAAAAATAAAAAGCAAATTTGGCGATAGCCCTGCTTTTATTTTTTGCATTATGCCGTAGTCTTTTTGTTTTTTTTAGCTGGCTTTGTGCGATAGCCACCAATGCAAACTTTGCATATTTGAATTTTATATATGGTAGTTACTAAAGTTTTCAGCCACACAGTTGCACTAGCTTTTGAGATGCCTTTGCAGTATGGCTCTTTTTAGGTCGTCAATCAGCTTATTTTGTTGCTGGATTATTTTTTGCTTTTCTTCTAGTCGTTTTATATGTGTTACATCTGTTAGAAATGCCTTTTCGTTTTTGCTTACCGCTGCGGCTTGTTTGTCTACGATTGCTTTAAAATCGCCTATTCTTAAAAACGGAATGACAGAGCCTGTAAGGTATTGTTCAAAATATTTTCCTTTCCACAATCCAAATAAAAGAGTGTTGTAAAAATCTTTTTCAATTTCATTTTTACAAACAATTACAAAACAATTTGGGCAGGGTTTTTCAAGTGGCTTGCCACTATTTAAGCCCTTGCATAAACTGTAAATTTCAAAAGCTGTAATTTGCTTTTTTAGACTGTAGGTGTTGATTTTTGGAGTGTGCATAGCATTCGCATTTAATTATGCTACGCCCATATATGAAACCAAAAGAAAAGAGAAAAAAAGGAAAAAAAAAGAAAAAAGAAAGCAATTTAAAAAGGGTGGCAAATGCAAAAAACCAAAAGGAAACGGAATAAATGATAGCCTTGTGTGTTGGCTTTGTGTTTATGCCGTAGTCTTTTGGTTTTTTATCGGGTGGGTGTGTGCTTGCCACCCTAATTTTGCTTTATTTTTTATTTTTTATAGTCCACAATTATTTTCATATTTACATCTCAAAACTTAATGCCATGCCACCGTTCCCAAAACCTGAATTGAACTATACTGTAAATGTTACTAAAGAAATAAAACGCTTAGCGGATTATAAAAAGAAAAAGCCTGAAAGAGCTATACCTAAAAAAGCAGCTAATAAATTGTTATTGGCCACATGGAATATTGCAAACTTTGGTTTGCAAAAAAGAGAACAAGCACATTATAAGATTATTGCTGAAATGCTAAGCTGGTATGATATAATTGCCATACAGGAATTGAATGACAATTTAGAAGGGCTAAGGAATTTGCAAAAAGAATTGCCTAAAAACTATCAAGTAATATTTTCAGATGCTAGTGGTAACAATGAAAGAATGTGTTTTTTATTTGATAGTAAAAAAATAAAGCAAATGGAGAAGGTTGGTGAAATTGCCATTGCTGTAGAAGACTTGGCAGATATAAAACTACCCGAAATAAAAAGTGAATTTAAAGGATTTAGCCGAAGCCCATTCTTAGCGACCTTTAAAGTAAACAACTTTGTATTTGCCCTCATAAATGCACATAGTTATTTTGGTGATGATACAGAATTGAAAAGTATTGAAAGGCGAAGCCTTGAAGCATTTTGCATAGCCCGCTGGGCAGATTTGAGAAGAAATAGTAAAAACTGCTATACCCAAAACATAATAGCATTGGGTGATTTTAATTTACCAAAAGTGGAGCAAGGCGACTTAGTGTACAAAGCATTGTTGGCAAAAGGTTTTGAAATGCCCGAACATTCTACCAAGATATATTCTAACATAAATGATGATATGCAGTACGACCAAATTGTATTTTTGCCTGGTTTAAAATCTTTGATTTCTAACTCTGGGGTATTTGATTTTGATGGTGCTTTATTTTCGGAACTATGGGATAAAGACAAACCAAATATTCTAAAAAACTACCTGCGTTATTATATTTCTGACCATAGAATAAAATGGCTTGAAATTACATTGCCTTAAAAGTAAATGGCGATAAGCCATTTGGTTTATTTACCACCACTAATATTTCTTTTGTGAATGGCGTTTAAATAATTGGTAACGGCTTTACTTCTTTTTGGTAGCATAGCTACCTCAATATCTTTTATTACACTTTCGTTGTAATGTGCTTTTGCCTTGCTTTGAACCATATTATACACCACATCAATATTGTGATGTTCGATTAACCTAATACCCTGTATAGGTCTGTTTTTGTTCTTTAAATGTATTAGAATACGATAGTATGGCAATGCTAAATGTTTTAGCAAATGTACAGTTTCCTTTTTATAGCTTGAAAATGATTTTGATGATGAATGAATTAACGGAATGTGTGGCAAGGGTGGGGTAAACGATAGGCAGAAAAAAAGTATGCCTAAAAGGCTATGGCGAGGGTATTAGCAAGTGCTATGCAGGAATGCAAGGGAATGCAGAGCTATTGCTGTGTTGTGCAATGTAGTGGCTGAAATGCAATGAGGCTACTACTTGCACTTGCTGCCTTTAGGTATGCTTTTTTCTGTACCATTGAAATGGGTGGGTGGGGTGCTAGCCTCATCCGTCCTACGGACACCTTCTCCAAATGGAGAAGGGAAGCGGATGTTGAATTGATTTGGGTGAAGCGTTGGCTGTCTTAGGTACGGCACAATAAAAAAAATAATTAGCAGGGCAATGTTGGCGTAGGATTATTTTTTTTATTGCTATGGCATTGGCTATTTAATATAATGTTGTTATAGGATTTTTTCAGAGCATACCAAAGGTATGAGCAGGGCTAAAAAATACTATAACGCACATTATGTTATTTAGCTTCAGGCAGTTTTTTTGGCGTAGGTTTTTGTATTGTGTGTTGG
>JAYSOC010000393.1:0-3691 GCA_043723285.1 Ferruginibacter sp.
CTTACCCATGTGAGATTGCACCAAATACATTGGCACATAAAATTTACAACAGTGAATTAATTAGTGAAAGACATAGACATCGTTGGGAGTTTAACAATAATTTCTTAAACGATTTTGAACATGCAGGATTACTGGCAAGTGGTAGAAACCCCGACAGTAAATTGGTAGAAATTGTAGAGCTAAAAGGACATCCATTTTTTATTGGTGTGCAATATCACCCCGAGCTAAAAAGTACGGTTGAAAATCCGCATCCATTGTTTGTAAATTTTGTAAAAGCCGCAGGTGCTTTTGCCGATTTAAAATTGAGTATGCAAATACCAAAAAGCGAAACAATTCCTTCATGACACAAAAGTTGAGCATGGATGATTTGAACAGAATCACTCCAGAAGAATTTAAGCGCAGCGAAAAAACACCAGTGATAGCCGTGTTGGAAAATATTCGCAGTGCATATAATGTAGGAAGTGTATTTCGTACAGCCGATGCATTTTTGCTGCAAGCCATATACATAACGGGTTACACATGCACACCCCCACACAAAGAAATAAAAAAAACAGCACTCGGCGCAGAAGATACTGTAGAGTGGAAACACTTTGCCAATGCAGCCGAAGCCATCTTGCAACTAAAAGAAAACGGGTATAAAGTATATGCCGTGGAGCAAGTAGTAAATAGTTTAATGCTGCACGAAGTTGCTTTTACATCTACAGAAAAAGTAGCAGTAATTTTTGGCAACGAAGTAAGTGGTGTAGAATTGGAAACCATAAAACTGTGCGATGGTTGTATAGAAATTCCACAATTTGGTACAAAGCATTCATTGAATATTGCTACGGCGGCAGGGGTTGTGTTGTGGGAGTTGACAAAGACAGCCTCCCTAAATCCCTCCAAAGGAGGGACTTTTGAACTCTGAAATATTGAAAAGAATTTGAAATAGTTTGAGTGTGGCTCCTCTCTTGCTTGTTCTGCTTTTTTGCGGAAGAGAGGCGGGGGTGAGGTAAAATTATTTTTGGACAAAAAAGCAAAGCTTTTTTGTCCAAACTAAAACACAGCTATGGTCATCATCGTTGTGTCACTCACTTCTACGGAATACCTTTATTCATCTTTTATTATGCAATATTTATCGATTTATTTTATTTGCTATTTTAAAAAAAGTAATAACTTTATAAAAACTATTTAAAAATGGATTCCATAATTGCAAGCCCCAAAACAAAAGCAGAATCAAAAGCAATTTTAGACTTTTTAAAATCAATGAAGGTTGATGTGGAGGTTTATGAA
Organism: Ferruginibacter sp.; assembly: GCA_043723285.1. GTDB lineage: Bacteria > Bacteroidota > Bacteroidia > Chitinophagales > Chitinophagaceae > Ferruginibacter. Next base: position 1,270 of record JAYSOC010000393.1, read on the forward strand.
AAGCCTTCAAAAGCAAAAGTATTAAAAAATATAGAGCAAGGTTTTAAAGAGTTGAAGATGTATAAAGAAGGTAAAATAAAATTACAAGACGCTTTTGATTTGTACAATGAACTATAAAATTGAAACAACTCCTAAGTTTGCGAAAGAATTAAAAAAACTTTCTAAAAAATATTCTTCTTTAAAAACGGAATACTACGAATTACTTCGGTCGCTTAGTACAAATCCCATTCAAGGCAATTCTCTTGGTAATAATCTTTTCAAAATTCGCTTGTCCATTAAAAGTAAACTTTCTGGTAAAAGTGGTGGTGCAAGAGTAATTATACATGTAGAAATATCAGAAACGCAAATTGTTTTGGTGAGTATTTATGATAAATCAGATCAAGAAACCATCACTATTAAAGAAATAAATGAGCGAATAAAAAAATTCTACTCTTAATCCATGTTATGCCCACTATAAAAAACTACCTCTCCCTCATAAAATTTTCGCATACCATTTTTGCAATGCCTTTTGCGTTGATTGGATTTGGTCTTGGAATTAAAATGCATTTCCCTAGCCTTACTTTTTTTGGATTTACAGAACTAACAGGTTTTGAATTTAATTATTTTGGTGAAGGTGTGGAACAACTATTTACGTTTAAGTATTGGTTGATTAAATTTTTATTAGTTCTTGCCTGCATGATAACTGCCCGTTCCGCAGCCATGGCATTCAACCGATATCTCGATAGACAATTTGATGCTAAAAACCCACGCACAGCAATAAGGGAAATACCCGCAGGAATAATTACAAAAAAAAATGCATTGTACTTTACCATTTTAATGTGTGTCTTGTTTATAATTTTTACATTTTTTATAAATCGTATTTGTTTTTATTTAAGCCCTGTAGCATTATTTGTAATTTTATTTTACAGTTATACAAAGCGGTTTACTTTTCTCTGTCATTTGGTTTTAGGTGTGGGGCTTAGTCTTGCGCCAATAGGAGCGTACCTTGCCGTTACCGGCGCATTTGCATGGTTGCCTATTTTATTTTCTATTGCAGTAGTTTGTTGGGTAAGTGGTTTCGATATTATTTTTGCCTTGCAAGACGAAGCTTTCGATAAAGAAAATAATCTATACTCTATGCCATCAGTTTTAGGTAAAGCAAAAGCATTGCATATTTCAGAAGCATTGCATGCTATTGCAGCATTAGCTATTTGCTTTGCAGGTTACTCTGGAATGTTTGCTTGGTTATATTGGATTGGTGCAACAGTGTTTTGTGGCATGCTCATTTACCAGCATCTTATTGTAAAGCCTAATGATTTAAGCCGAGTAAACATTGCTTTTATGACGGCTAATGGAATTGCATCGGTGGTGTTTGCAGTGTTTGTAATTGCTGATATGTTTATTTTTCGGTAACCTCCACAATATACTGTAGCACTACTTTACCATCCACCACAATTTGTATAGGAAAAGTATCTTCTTTTTTAAATGTGTAAGAAAATTTTATATTACCGCTATTGTTATCAAAATTCATTGGCTCTTCTTTTTGTTTCTTTTTTTCATCGCCAATTAAAATTGAAATTTTATTGATAGTATTATCGTTGTTAATGCTGAAAGAAAACAATACTGGTTTTGCAATTGTTGTTTTTATAAGGCCAGTAAAAGGAGATGGTTTTGTCATCTCTAAAGCTATGGCATAATTACCAAAAATAGGTAACGCATAAAATTGTTTTATATTATTGATGCCACCACCCAATTGCCAAGCCATATTATCAGGAAAATAAACAAGGTTAAACAATTTTTTTTCTGCAAAGAAATATTGGCTAGTAAATTGCTTTGTAAATGTTGTAAATTTTTTATCTATAAAACCACTGGCACGGCAAGCATCAATATAGTACCATGTTTCGGGGCTTTGCCCAAGTTGTACTACATTCCACGAGTAATTTTTTTCATCTGCTTTTTCGTTTATTTCTGCAGCAAAGTTTTTTACATATCCATCTACACTAAGGCAACGAATTTTTGCGTAGCTACACATTTCTTGTACCAATAATGAAAAGCCAAGCGGCGTAGCTTTTCTTAGTTCAATTACTTTTTCTGGTAATTTAAATTTTTGGTCTTGATTTTTTACTGCTTTTGGATCTATGGCAATATTATTAGCTATCCAATAAAAAATGGCTCTTGCTTTTTCTTCATTGCTGCTAAATTTTCTTGTAATGGCATCTGCTATTTCGGCTACATTATTTTTAGGAAACGAACCTAGCTTTTGCACATCATCATCTACATATTTGTATTTAGAAATGGAAATTTGTGCAAATGAAATATTGTAAACTACAAAAGCTAATAATAAGAGTAAGGATTTTTTCATACGTCAAAAATAAGATTGCATTCGTTAATAATTGTACAAAATAAATTATTTATAATTATCACAGGAGCCAAGGCAACGAAT
>JAYSOC010000394.1:0-9317 GCA_043723285.1 Ferruginibacter sp.
GAACTTTATTATTGATGTAATGGGAGAAGACAACATTTGCTTAGGCAGCGATTATCCTTTTCCTTTGGGCGAACATCATCCAGGAAAAATGATTGAAGAAATGAATTTTGAAAATAGTTTGAAAGAAAAATTATTGTTTAAGAATGCGCAGCAGTGGTTGGGGATTTAATTTTTTTATCTATAAAAAGCAACCATACCAACACTGGTAAAAGTAAAATAACACCAACGCTTATCCAATGAATTTTATTTTCTGCTTGCCAAAGTTGAATGGCATAAGTACCATGGCTGTAACATTGTTGCAAAGTCAATATTGCTGCAAACCAAATAAACCATTTTGGTCGTTTTATTACACCATAAATACAAATGATATTTATGCAAACAAAAATGCCATGCCGCCAAGCGGGTGTTAATGATGTTGGGTAAAAAATGCCTTTGATGTGGTAGAGCATTGCAATAAAACTTATAATGGCAAATGCATAGAAAATAATATGAAGTGCTTTTTTACTCATCAAACAAATTCGGATAATCACTAATAATTCCATCAACACCCAAGGCTTTTAACTCAGCTATTTTTGCTTTATCATTCACCGTCCATGGTATAACTTGTATATGTTGTTGATGACATTTTTTTATTAAATTGTCATTCACCAAAATAAATGCAGGGCTGTAAATAGTAGGAGAGAAGCCCAAGTCTTTTAGTTGTTCTTCCAATGTACGCTTATCAAAATCTTCAATAAGCATGGCAGTTTTTATAGTAGGGTAATTTGTATACAAATATTGTAATGTTCTAAAATCGAATGATTGAATAATTACAAAGTCTTCCATGCCATTTTCTTTAATAACCTTCATAAGCAACTCTACAAATTCAGCAGGTGCAGGGTGATAAATATTATCTGTGGCAGGTTGTGTTTTTGTTTCAATATTAAAAAATGGATAAGGTCTTTTCCTTGTCATCATTTCTTGCTTTATGCTTGCAAACACATCAGCCAATAATGGTTTTACTGCTTTCATTTTTTGCTGCTGTGCAAAGCGTGGGTGCGGCTTCATGCCTACATCGTATTTTTTGATACTATCATAAGCCATCAAATACATGTTGTAATTCTTCTCGTCTTTTTCGTCGATAAAGCTACCATCTGGCTTGGTGGTTATTTCGTGGTTAAAAAATGGCTCATGACTAAGGAAAACTTTTTTGTCTTTGCTAATGCTGATGTCCATTTCTAAAGTAGTAACGCCCAAGTTTAAAGCATTTACCATTGCAGGGATAGTATTTTCGGGCGTTAAGCCACGGCAGCCACGGTGGCCTTGTTTGTCTAGCGGAGCATAAATTCCGAAAGGATGCCTTATTACATTGGAGGTATTTGTAGTCATTTTTTTGTTTGAAGAACAAGAAAATAAAAATGTGATTGGTAAATAGAGAATATATTTTTTCATCTTAATTATGTAAATGAATAAAAAAAAATGTCTTTATTATGAATAGAAAATACTGAGTGTATTTTATGCAAGAATCTTTTTAAGGGTACTAATTTTTGAAGTAAATATGAGCTTCTTCGTTTTTTCTTCAAGCCTTGCTTTTTTTGCATTTTTTAGTATTTCATTTCTCTTTTTTAGAACCTGACTATTTTTATTCAATTCTTTTTTCATGATAAAATTATTTTTCGCATCAATCTATCGCATCAATCTATTGCATAATAAAAGCTCAATAATGATTTGCCGCTCGGCGTAGCCCGCATGGGAAGTAGTAGCTCTTGCACAAATACACTTCAAATTATAAAACTACTTCTGTGCAAGACTACTACAGACAGGCGGAAACTGATGCTCATTAATTGTTGCTGCTCATGCTCCTAAAAAAGCCCCACCTATCCTCCCCGAAGGGGAGAGAAACCTGCTAGACCGAATAATTGATTAAGTATTTTATAAAAACTAAAATGAAAATAATAATGCTCGATTTAAACACATTATTAATTATCAATTATTCATTACAACCTGTATCTCCGTCGCAGGTATATTGGCATTCCGCATGGCAATTCCCCTTACGGCAATTCCTGCAAAATCTTCAAATGCTTTTTTGCTAATCGGTTCATCGCTCATCATAGCAGGCACGCCTATATCGCCGCCTTCACGTATGCTTTGCACAATCGGTATCTGCCCAAGAAAAGGTATGTCAAATTCATCTGCCAAATGTTTGCCACCATCTTTGCCAAACAAATAATATTTATTCTCTGGTAATTCGGTAGGGGTAAAGTACGCCATGTTTTCTACCAAACCAATCACTGGCACTTTTAGTTGCGCTTGCCCAAACATAGCTATGCCTTTTTTAGCATCGGCTAGTGCAATAAGCTGCGGAGTGGTTACCACAATCACACCTGTAACAGGCACGGTTTGCACAATCGTAAGGTGTATATCGCCTGTGCCTGGTGGCATGTCTATCACCAAATAATCTAGCTCGCCCCAATCTACTTCGCTCACAAATTGTTTTATAGCACTACTCACCATTGGCCCACGCCACACCACGGCTTGCTTTTCATCTATCAGCAAACCAATGCTCATTACTTTTATACCAAATTTTTCTATTGGTACTATCAAACCCTTGCCACCGTTGTCTTTCATCATTGGTCGCTCGCCTCTTATACCAAACATAATGTGTTGACTCGGACCATAAATATCGGCATCCATTATGCCCACTTTTGTTACTCCATCTGCCGCAAGTGCCAATGCAAGATTTGCAGCTACGGTACTTTTGCCTACACCACCTTTCCCACTCACCACAGCAATAATATTTTTTACTCCGCTCAATATTGTTTTTGGGTCTGTACGATTGCTCGTTGTATTGCTGGTAAAATTCACCGTTACTACAGCTTCTTTATTTACCAATATTTTTATTGCGTTTACACAAGCATTTTGTATATGATCTTTCATGGGGCAGGCAGGCGTAGTAAGCACTACCGTAAAAGAAACAGCATTGCCATTTATTACAACATCCTTCACCATGTTAAGCGTTACTAAGTCACTTCCAAGGTCTGGCTCGGCTACATTGCTAAGCGCTTTTAAAATATCTTCGTTTGTCATATTGTTTGTATCCGTTAGCTTAAATTGTGCATTAAGCGAAATGTATTGTTAAAAATGTATTTTCGTTGCAAAATTAAACAATGATAACCTTACTTTGTTTATCAAAAAATAATTGCTGCATTTCGATAATGCATTTTATATAAAATGAAAACATTTTTACGATACTTATTTATACTTATTTTTTTTTCGCCCATTGCCGCCAATGCACAATTTGAAACTTTTAAAGATTCGGTGGTACAATTGTATGGCGTAATAATGACGGCCGATAGCCTCAAAGGCGTACCCGCCGCAAGTATTGTTGTAAAAGGGCAAAACCGTGGTACCGTTTCCAATTCCGATGGTGTTTTTAGTATCGTAGTGCTCAAAGGCGATAAAGTAGAATTTAGCAGCATCGGCTACAAGCCAATAACCATCACTATTCCAAGAGAGTTACAGGGCAATCAGCAAAGCATTATCCAACTAATGGTAACCGATACTGTTTATTTGCCAGCCACTATTATAAAACCTCGTATGACACGGGAGCAGTTTGAAAGAGATTTTGTAAACAACAATGTGCCCGACGATGAACTAGCCGTAGCCCGACGAAATAATAATGCTGTCACACGCCGTTTGCTCATGGCCACTTTACCTAGTGATGGGAGAGAAGCATCCAGACAATATCAGCGACAATATTCTCAAAAGCTTTATTCTGCAGGACAAATAGCCCCACAAAATATTTTCAATCCATTTGCTTGGAATGAGTTTATAAAAGCCTGGAAGCGGGGAGATTATAAGAGGAAGAAATAGAGGTTAGATATGAGATGTTAGACGCAAGATTTTTCGTTTGTCTTGTCCTAACGTCTAAATATCTTTTGTCTAATTTGGGGCTGTGTGCTTCAAATCTTTATTGAGCATTTGTCAGGGCTATTCGCTACAATCTTTTTTGTTGCTCAAAGGCATCAACAAAAAAGGATTTTCGCTTCTATCCCTCAGCCATTCATCAGCAAATCTTTTTTCATCTTTTATTATGCATTAGATTGATGCAATTTTTTTTCAAACAACGTCTTATATCTTTCTTCCAACAGCTTTTTAAAATCAACTTTTAATTCATCATCTAAAAAACTTTTTTCCAGCATTTCCAACATTGGCCTTTTGCAGTAATAAAAATTCTCTAACGTATTATCCAATACTTTTTTGCTCAATCCACTTGTTTCAAATGCCACTAAAAAATCATTGTATTTTAATTTTCGTTTTTTACCATTTAGTGTAAGGGCTAGCTCTTCATTATCTGCTTTGTTTACAAGTGCAGTAGCCAATAAATCATAAGCTGGACTTAATGTATAACCAAGCTCTGGTTTTTCCAGTAACGAAAAATTTTTCAAATGCATATCTGCATTGCCAGTAAAAAAACTAAACAATACTACTTCATAAAAATTGCCAACATCTAATAATGGCGTAGCACTATATTTTAATAAAGTTTTTGCCACTTGTTCATGGCTGCCTTTGTATTTATCTTCTGTCAATCGCTCTGTAAGCTGACACATATCTTCCATGTGTAGTTTTCCTTTTTTATTTCTATCTACACGTTTTGTTAAATAGCACAAGGTTTCATCTTGCAGGCGCACAAGGCTGTTGGGCACGGTTTGTAATCCACATACATTTGCAAGTTGCATGGTGGCACTTTCAACTTCTGGCAAGTGCGCATAATATTCCGATGGTGGTTTTAGTATATAATCGCCATACAATCCTACTATCGTAAGTTTCTTCACCACGTTCTTATCTTCTTTGCGATGCATGCTTAGCGATAATTTTGCTTGTACACCTGTTACTGCCATTTGGCTGCTTAGTATTTGGTTGGCCAATTTTTCTAAATCGTTTTTGTTGTAATCTAGCAGTGGTGTTTCTAGCTGTCCAAAAAACTTTTTATTGCATGCTTGATGAAAATTGGAGCTGCTATCTTGTAATGGTTCGTAACAATACAAACATTTATTTGAAGCATAAGTACTAGTGGGTTCTTCCAACATCCACGATATAGGTTGTTCAGCTTCGTTACTATATTTTTGTTTATACTTTTTCATTTATTTTTATTTTACTTCTACTACACTTACTGCACCTATACAGTTTTTGCAAAAGGTAAGTAGTAGTCCCATTCTATCTTTTTCATTTAATTTCCAATTTTTTTCTGCTATGTCTAATAGCCATCCTTCAGGTATCAAGCCATCAAAGAATGGGAACAACACATTGCTCTCAAATTTATTTTTTTGCAAGGGTAATGTATTGCTTACGGCTTGTGCGTTTGCATCATGCATGTATGTATCTGTGTATGCAAATGCATAGCCCATGGCTACTTCTTCTAGTATTCCAGCTAAAGATTCTTTCATATATACTTGTGCTTTTCTAGCCATTGTTTGTTAGTTTATTTCTATCCATATTGCTTGGTGCTAACTCTGCGCCAAATAGTTTTAATACATCGTTTACTTTATCCATACGCAAACTCATTTTGCCTTGCTCCATATCTCTTACAAAACGTAAGCCTACACCTGCTTTATCTGCAAGTTCTATTTGTGTTATGTCTATTTGTTTGCGTTTTTGTTTTACAAATAGTGCCAATGTGTTTCCTTTTTCTTTACTCATTTTTTATACCTTTTAGGATACATAAAATTAATTTTACCACAAATATATACCTTTTATAGTATAAAATTTATTTTTCTTAGTTTTTTATACCCGAAATAATACAATATTGATAAAAAACACATATTTATACCCGTAATAGCATAAAAACACATTTCAGTATTACCTAATTAAAGAATCCTATAGGTTTATAAAATGATAAACGGTTAAGACATACATACTTTTATGTTTAATTTTATTTTCTAAAAAGATAACGTAATGATAAGAGCTTATAGAAATATATTAATTGTTGTAAGCATTTTGTTTATCTTTTTACTTAATGCAGATGTAGCAAAAGCACAAGGGTATGATTGCAGTTTTAAAGAGCCAACCATTACAATAGATTTTGGAACCCTAGCTGCTCCGCAGGATATGAATTCGACAGACTTAAATAATTATAGCAAGAGCAAAACGGTTTGCCCAAATGATGGACAGTATTGTTTTGCAACTTTTACATCTGATTGCTTTGCTGGTAGGTGGCACAATTTATTAGCAGATCATACGCCCAACGATAACAACGGACGAATGATGATTATAAATGCAAGTGTAAACCCGGGCATTTTTTTTATAAATTATATTGCTGGGCTTAAAGCAGGAAAAACATACGAAGTTTCTTTTTGGTTAGCTAATATTTGCAAGTATGCAGATGGTTGTAGTCCTACACCGCCTAATATTAAAATGTCGCTTTTAAATGATAAAAACGAAATTGTACATTTCCAAACCGGCGCATTGCTGCAAGGTGCACAGCCAAATTGGAAAAAGTTTTATGGAGAATTTACCATGCCGAAAAACACCAGCGCCATCATGTTAAAAATGGAAGATGTAACCAATGGTGGTTGTGGAAATGATTTTGCTTTGGATGATATTATTTTTAAAGAATGTAAAATAAAAGAACCACCAATAGCAGTAGTACCAAAACCTATAGAAAAAATTACCCCTAAAATAGAAGTAGTTAAAAAACCTGTTGAACTCGCCTCTCCAAAACCTACAATAAAACCACTAGTTGTAAAGCCAAATGTGGCGGTAGAAAAACCAAAAAATGAAATTAAAACTACAGCACCTGTTACTATAAAAACACCAACGAAGCAAATACCAACAATAATACCGAAGCCCATTGCCACAAGAGAAAATGCATTGATACGCAAAATAGAAACCGATGAAGCAGATATGATTATTGAATTGTACGATAATGGCGATATAGATGGCGATACAGTAACCATTTATCACAATAATCAATTAATTGTAAATCATGTAGGGCTTTCTGCAAAGCCAATAACGATAAAAATTAAAGTTGATAAAGCAAATCCACACCACGAGCTGATAATGGTAGCAAATAATTTAGGTTCTATTCCACCCAACACTTCGCTAATGATTGTAACAGCTAATAAAAAACGTTATGAAGTTTATATTTCATCATCTGAACAAAAAAATGCCAAGGTTGTAATCGATTTAAAATAAGATTGCCTTGTATTCCAAGAAAAAATATAAATTTTGTCTTGTATCCCAAGAAAAGATTTGCAAGAAGAATAATAACTGAATAGTTATCTGATATTTATATGATGATAAACCAGTAATTAAAAGTGCGCTTACACTCAATATATTGTCTAAAAATACAAAATAAAAGAGGTACCTAAGCCAATTTATTTATAGATGATAAATTACCTTTTTATCATCCTAATACAATTTCCTAAAAAAACTTCAAAAAAACTTTGCCATTTAAATTAATCCTCTTACTTTTGCACTCCAAATTAAAAAACGGATTACAAAAAGTTCTTTACATATGTCACAACGAATCAGAATCAAATTACAGTCTTACGATCATAACTTGGTAGATAAATCTGCAGAGAAGATAGTAAAGACCGTACGTAGTACAGGAGCAGTAGTTACAGGTCCAATTCCTCTTCCTACACAGAAGAAGATATTTACTGTATTGCGTGCACCTCACGTAAACAAAAAAGCTCGTGAGCAGTTTCAGTTGTGCACACATAAGCGTTTGTTAGATATTTACACTAGCAGCAGTCGTACAGTAGATGCGTTAAGCAAACTAGACTTGCCAAGTGGTGTAGATGTTGAAATTAAGGCCTAATGAACCTTCCACATGGGGTGGAAAGGCAAAAGGCAAGATCTTAAATAGAAAATTAAACATTCATCTCCTTGTTGAGACTTTGTCAAACTTAGTTTGATGAAGCCTAAAAAACAATACGGAGCGCTGAATACAAATAGGATACAATGAAAAGTATTATTGGAAAGAAAATTGGCATGACCAGTATTTTTGATGCAACAGGCAAGCAAACTGCCGTTACCATCATAGAAGCGGGGCCGTGCGTAGTTACACAAAAGAAAACCATTGCCACAGATGGTTACAATGCCTTACAAGTTGCATTTGGAGACAAAAAAGAAAAACACTCTCTCAAATCGGAAATTGCACACTTTGCAAAAGCTAATACAGCACCGAAAAAAGTAGTAAAAGAAATACGCAATAGCGAATCAGATAAAAATGTAGGAGAATCTATAACAGTAGATATTTTTGCAGAAGGCGATAGCATTGAAGTAGTTGGTACCACTAAGGGTAAAGGTTTTCAGGGTGTTGTAAAGCGCCATGGCTTTAAAGGTGTGGGTGGGCAATCTCACGGTCAGCATGATCGTTCAAGAGCGCCAGGTTCTATTGGTAACTCATCAGATGCTAGTCGTGTATTTAAAGGTATGCGCATGGGTGGTCGTATGGGTGGAGATAGAGTGATGATGAAAGGTTTAAAAGTGGTTAAAATTTTCGCAGAGAAAAACTACATATTGGTAAGTGGTTCGGTTCCGGGTCACATTGGTTCAATCGTTTTAATACAGAAATAATTATGCAACTTGATATATTAAACTCCAAAGGAGAAAAGACCGGAAGAACAGTTGAATTACCAGAAGAAATTTTTGGTATTGAACCGAACGACCACGTTATTTACTTAGCTGTAAAACAGTACATGGGTGCACAGCGCCAAGGTACACACAAAGTAAAAACTAGAGCGGAAGTTCAGGGTTCTTCTAAGAAGCTTCATAAGCAAAAAGGTACTGGAGGTGCTCGTAAAGGTAATTTGCGTAGTCCTATATACAAAGGTGGTGGTACTATCTTTGGTCCAAAGCCGCACAAATATGATATCAAACTTAACCGTAAGGTAAAAGATTTGGCTAAGATGAGTGCATTGTCTTACAAAGCAAAAGAAAACGGTATTATTGTTTTAGAAGATATTCAAATGGATGCACCAAAAACAAAGACGTTTACAGGTGTTTTGAAAAGTTTAAACATGGGTCGTAAAAAATCTTTGTTTGTAGTACCAGAATACAACGATAACTTTTATTTAAGTCTTCGTAACGTACCAAGTGCAAATGGAACTGTTATCAGCGATATGAATACGTACGATATTTTAAATGCAAACGTATTGGTACTTTCTGAAAGCGCAGCAAAGTTGTTTACTGAAGAAGCTGTACCAGAGGCATAATTAGCTAATTAGCCAATGTGCTAATATGCTAATGTGGAACTTGAGTGAGGGATCAAAATTAGAATTAAGAAATGAATATAGAGAATTAGCAAATTAGCTAATTAGCAAATTATCAAA
>JAYSOC010000395.1:0-9308 GCA_043723285.1 Ferruginibacter sp.
ACTTACAATGAATAAAATCCTTTTCTTTGTAGACATTTTAGTGATATATTAAGTGCAGATTAGATTGATTTTTTAAAACGGCTGCGAAAATAGCGAAAAAATTTGACAATGTAGTATTTATACGTATTTGAGCCTGAAAAAACCCTAACTATGATACTTATCAAAGATATTAAAACACTAAAAAAGCATCTTTCTTTCTATAAAAATACAGGAAAAACGATTGGCTTTGTACCAACAATGGGAGCACTACACGATGGCCATATTTCGCTAGTGGAAAAAGCTATTAGCGAAAACGATGTATTTGTTTGTAGCATTTTTGTAAACCCTACACAATTTAATAATGCTGCCGATTTCAAAAAATATCCTATTACTTTAGAAGCAGATATTGTAAAATTGGAAAAAGCTGGTTGTGGTATTTTATTTATACCGACAGTAGAAGAAATGTATCCAAACATTGAAAAGAATTTGCACTACAAATTAGGAAATATTGAAACCATTTTAGAAGGAAAATATAGACCAGGGCATTTTCAAGGTGTGTGTATGATTGTAGACAAATTATTGGAAGCTGTATCACCAACGGTTCTTTATTTGGGTAGAAAAGATTACCAGCAATGCTTGGTTATTGGCAAAATGATGGAGATTGAGAAATATAAAACAACATTGAGTATTTGTGATACCGTAAGAGAAAAAGACGGGCTTGCTATGAGCAGCAGAAATATGCGGTTAAATAAAATAGAAAGAAAACAGGCGTTAAGTATTATTGAATCGCTTACATTTATACAAAATAATATAAAAAAAGGAAATATTGAAGCTGTAAAAAAAGAAGCTACAGATTTTCTAAAAAACAAAGGTTATAAAGTAGATTACGTAGAAATTGCAGATGCGGAAACTTTGGAAGCCCAAAGCAAATGGGATGGCAAGAAAAAATTAGTAGCATTGGTTGCTGCATACTTAAATGAAGTACGATTAATAGATAATATTATTTTGTAACAAAAAACGAATTAGCATTATGAGAAAGAAAATTCTTTCTTCTTTACAATATATTATTTTTCTTGGAGCTGGGCTTTTGCTTGTGTGGTGGCAGCTACATGGTATGACGGAGCAAGAGCGAATTGAATTTAAAAGTGCCATTACCCATGTCAAATATATTCTCGTTTTGCCAGTAGTAATGATGAATTTGGCAAGTCATTTTGTAAGATCTATGCGTTGGAAATTATTAATGGAACCCCTAAATTTTAAACCAAAACTTAAAAATGTATTTGCTGTAACTATGGTGGGATATTTAGCTAACTCTGCAGTGCCTCGCTTAGGCGAAGTGCTTAAATGTACATTACTTGCTAGGTACGAAAAACTCAAAGTAGATAAACTTATAGGCACAATAATTATAGAAAGAACTTTCGATCTTGTTTGTTATTTTTTATTAATTGTAATAACAGTGCTGATTCAAATAAGTGTAATAGGTAATTATGTAACAGAAAAATTATCCGATTATTCGAAGTCTTCTTCCATTCCACTATGGGCTGAGTTGATTATTTTATTTGCAAGTTTATTTATTATCGTTTATATTTTTATGAAAATATTTTCGAAGTATCCCGAAAATAAATTACTTATTAAAATAAAAGCATTTGCTGTTGGTATTGGAACCGGTATTGCTACGATAAAAAATTTGCAACAACGAAAAAAATTTATAGCTTACACTATTTTTATATGGGCAATGTATTTATTACAAATTTATACTGGCTTTAGAGCCATGGAAAGCACAGCAGACCTAAGTATTAAAGCGGCATGTGCTGTATTATCGTTATCTACTTTAGCAATGATTGTTACACCAGGTGGCATTGGTTCTTTTCCATATTTTATTATGAAGACATTAATTATTTATGGTATTGCATCTTCTCAGGGAAAAGCATACGGTTGGCTTATTTGGGGAGTGAGTACTGGTTTAATAATTGTAGCAGGCGTGATCTCATTGGTTTTGTTACCATACATTAATAAGAAAAAAAATGAAATCGACACTGCAAATTCAACATAAAATTTATACGAAAGAAAATTTATTGAAACAAGTAAGTGCATGGCGAGTGCTTAATAAAAAAATCGTATTTACAAATGGTGTTTTCGATATTTTGCACAAAGGTCATATTGCTTCTTTAAATGAAGCTGCTTCGTATGGAGATATGCTTGTAGTGGGCGTAAACGCTGATGCATCTGTAAAAAAATTAAAAGGCCCTACCCGACCTGTAAATGATGAAAATGCTAGAGCATTACTACTTGCCAGTTTATTACAAACAGATGCTGTAATAATTTTTGAAGAAGATACACCACTCGAATTGATAAAGATAATAATGCCAAATGTATTAGTAAAAGGTGGCGATTATACTATTGAACAAATTGCCGGTGCAAAAGAAGTGTTGGCTGCAGGTGGAGAAGTAAAAATTGCAACCATTATTGAAGGTATTTCAACTACAAAAATTATTGATGCCCTTAAAACGTAATTAAGAATTTACAATTACTTAATACAAAAATAATGTTGCATTACTTAAAAACAGCTTAGTTTTATCATAAAAAAAATTGTACTTGCCTCATATTAAAACCATTGCTCGAGATATAAGTTGGCTTTCCTTTAATAGCCGTGTATTGCAAGAAGCAGCAGATAGTAGCGTTCCGCTAAAAGAAAGGATAAAATTTCTCGGTATTTTTTCAAATAATTTAGATGAGTTTTTTAGAGTGCGTGTAGCAGCCCTAAAAAAAATGGTATTACTTGGCAGCAAAGCAAAAATGCACTTAGAAGAAAATCCAGAAAAAATTTTAAAAGAAATTGAAGTAAAAGTATGGCAGCTTCAAAAAGAATTTGAAAGAATTTGGAAAGAAATTTTAAGTGCTTTAAAGAAAGAAAAAATAAATATCGTAAATGAAAAGCAGCTAAATGCAACGCAAAAGAAATTTGTACAAGATTATTTTGATGATGAAGTTAGAAGTCATATCATCCCATTAATGATTGAGAGTTTACACGAATTTCCTACTCTAAATGACAAATCTATTTATTTGGCTTGTACACTTTCAAAACTCGATAAATCAATACCACAGCGGTTTGCATTAGTATCTGTGCCAGTTAGACGCTTGCCTCGCTTTATAATTCTACCATCAAAAAACAATGAACAATTTGTAATCTTACTGGAAGATGTAATCCGAGTTTGCCTTCCAAGTATTTTTTCATTTTTTGGATACGACAGTTTTTCTGCTCATCTCATAAAAGTAACAAGAGATGCGGAAATAGATATAGATAATGATTTAACAAGTACGCTTATTCAAAAATTACAAAAAGGTTTAAAGAATAGAAAAATAGGGAAGCCAGTTCGTTTTGTATATGATAAAGATATAAATAGTAAACTGCTGCATTACTTAGTAAAACGACTCAGCCTTTCGCAAAAAGAAAACTTAATACCAGGCGGACGAATTCATAATTTTAAAGATTTCATTAATTTTCCTGGAGCTTTATTTAGAAAAAAAAGGTTACGAAAAAAATCGTTTACGCATCCACTATTAAAAAACAATACAAGCATTACTGCTGTTGTATTGCAGCAAGATGTAATGCTACATTTTCCGTATCATTCTTTTGATAGTGTGATAGATTTATTACGAGAAGCAGCTATAGATCCAAATGTGCAAAGTATAAAAATAACTTGTTACAGATTAGCGGCTCGTTCGAAAATAATAAATGCACTTACCAATGCTGTACGAAATGGAAAAGATGTAACAGTAATGTTGGAACTGCGAGCAAGATTTGATGAAGAGGCAAATCTTGAATGGAAAGAAATATTGGAAGAAGCAGGTATAAAAGTATTGCTTGGAATACCAAATACAAAAGTGCATGCAAAACTTTGTTTAATAAAAAAACGTGTACACAACAAAACTACGCATTATGGTTTTGTAAGTACCGGAAATTTAAACGAAAAAACTGCTCAAGATTATGGTGACCATTGTTTATTAACTGCCAATAGAAATATAATGGCAGATGCTAATAAGATTTTTACCTATTTGGAAAACCCAACTACAAGAATTAAATTTTTGAAAGCATGCAAAACATTATTGGTAAGCCCAGTAAACTTAAGAAGGCAACTTATTTTTCTTATAAATAAAGAAATAAAAAATGCAAAAAGTAAAAAGCAGGCTGGCATTACTTTAAAACTAAATTCGCTAAGCGATAAACAATTAATAGACAAATTGTATGAAGCTGCAAAAGCTGGTGTGCACATTAAATTAATTATTAGAGGTATTTGCTGTATGCATACAGAAAATAAAAAATTTAAAGCAAAGCCACAAGCCATTAGCATTGTAGATGAATATTTAGAGCATGCACGAGTTATGATTTTTGAAAATGCTGGCAAACAAAAAGTATTTATTTCTTCCGCCGATTGGATGCTTAGAAATATAGATCATCGATTGGAAGTGGCTTGCCCCATTTTTGAAAAAAAAATTAAACAAGAAATAATAGATATTACCAATATTCAGCTAAGCGATAATGTAAAGGCTAGGATGCTTGACAATGACTTGAGCAATGACTATGTAGCTGCTGGTAATACAAAGAAAATACGATCGCAAATTGAAATCTATAATTACCTCTCCAAAAAATAAAAAAGTGAGCAGTTTATAATTGCTCACTTTTAAAGAAATATGCTGTTTCCTTTATTTTTTTGCTAAGGATGGCGTGAGTTTAAATCCATTACTAGCAATACTTACGCCTTCTTTGAAAATGCCTGTTATAGAAACCATATTTAATGGAAACTCCAATAATACATGACAGAAACTTAGGAAATACAACCAACGCAAACCAAGCGCATAGTTAACTCCATAAAGAATTAAAGATACAACCCACAATACTATTACCGCAATAAACCTTGCCTTTGGCACTTTATGCCATTTTATAACTTCTGTTTTGCTAAACCAGTTTAAATAATGATAGGTGTAGGCAAACGCAATAAAACGCATTAACAAAATACCCGTTTGAGAATGAAAAACAACTTGCGCTGCATTGCTAAAATCTTGCGCTGCTACTTGGGTACCATCACCATTATCATAGTATAATAAATTACCAGCTGCATCTTTCATTTGAGGAAAGTCCACATGAAATATAGTTGTGAGAAAACTTAAATTGGTATCAAAAAAACCATCTCCACCTGCTTTGTAAGAATCTTGCCCGTATTTTGTTACTTCAATGAAAGATTTATCTTTAAATAATGTGAACAATAGAATGGGACATACAATAAAAACTACAAATGAAATTAAACCACTTTGGCTTCTGCTTTTTAAAGCACCGTATAATATAAAGAAACCTGTAAAAACAAAAACATGCACAAGCGTAGGCAATAAAGCACCGATAAAAAAGGCTAACCCATCTCGTTCATTTGCTTTAAAAATACCCTGTGCCACAAATAAAATAAAAAGTAATCCAAATACTTTTATGTATGCATTTTTTACAAATACCATTAGTAAAGAACCAGTAAGTGCTACAAAAATAATTTTATTCCCAAATGCACTATCAAAAGGCCAATTCCAATGATTTTTATAGGCTACGCTTTCTAACAAAATAATTACCCCAATAACCCAAAGCACTATACTATCATACTTTCCTTTTGTAAAATACTGCCTATCGTGCAGCCAACTTATTTCTGTAAGGTAGTGTAATGGACCTAATACGGCATATGCAAAAAGAAATACTTCAAAAGGCATTATAAAAGCTGCAATGCAACTAAAAATCATTAAGCCGATATTTACCACATTTATTCTTGTGCCTGAGTTCATAGAAAAGATTAAAAATTTTGTAACTGGTTTAATTCCATTTCAAAAATGAAATGAAGATATAATTTTGATGACAAATTTATACAACAAAGATACTATATTGTGTAATATTAGGATTTACATCAATAAAATAACCAAAACTACCTGCTATGAAACTGTTAATAACAAGTTTACTCTCCATTTGGTGCTTGTTTTCTTATGCACAACCACTTAAAGAAAAAATCGCCTCAGCCGAACCCTCTCTTACTTATACCGCTACAGATGGCTCTTTACAATTGTCTGATGCTGGGGCTTCTTATTTTGCAAAATTATCGTTGGACTGTACGGGAAAAATCTATCCACATGATTATCGTGAAAGATTACAAAAAGCAGAAGATTTAAAATCGCCTGATAAATTGTTTCCTACATTTTATGGTTGTTACGATTGGCACTCGGGTGTGCACAATCACTGGGCATTGGTAAAATTATTAAAGAATTTTCCAAAGATTACGGAGGCAAAATTAATAAAGGCAAAATTGGAAAATAGCTTCGATGCTAAAAATATTCTTGGCGAAATAGAATACTTAAAATCGCACGAAGAGGAAAGTTTTGAATTTCCTTATGGTAGATCATGGTTGTTAAAAGTAGCTGATGAATTAGCAAGATGGAACGATCCAATTGCAAAAAAATGGCTTAAAAATCTTCAGCCATTGTGCGATTACATTGTAACGGACTACATAGCAGTGTGGCCTAATATAGCTAAGCCAAATTATTCAGGAGATCATTATGCATCTTCACTTGGCTTGTCTTTTGCGTTAGATTATGCTACTACTATGAAAAATGATTCGTTAAAAAATGTTTTAACAACTGTTTCAAAAAACTTTTATACACGAGTAAAAGATTTTCCTTTAATAAAAGAACCTTTTGGATACGATTTTATGAGTGCAGGGTTATTAATTACAGATTTAATGCGAAAAGTATATACCCAAACTGAATATACCGAGTGGTTAAAGAAATTTTCACCAGATATGTTTACAGTTGATGGTGTAAGTAAAGTTTTTTATGTAGAAAGAAAAGAAACACATACTGGTTATGCATCTCATTGGGATGGGTTTCATTTAAATAGAATTTGGTGCATCAATGGTATGCTGCAATCTTTACCATCAAATACATTAACACCAGAGGTAAAAAAAGCATGGCTTGCATCTCAAAAAGAAATGTGGGATTATGCACAAGTTAGCATTGGCAAAGGTAATTATGACATTGACCATTGGCTTTCTACTTTTTCTGTGTATGCACTTTTGGGAACAAAATAAATTCCAGGTATAGAAAAGCCACGAATGCATGAATAATAATTTGTGCATTCGTGGCTTCTTAATTTTGTATCAGTTAGTAGCTTAAAAACATGTTGAAAGATTTCTAATAAATTATTCCCTCACTTTAAAATTATATCCTCAATTTTAGCATCTAAAACAATTATTCAATTTGATACTAGCAGCCATAGATATAGGAAGCAACGCAGCAAGGCTGCTTATTACAGATGTAGTAACAGAGAAAGATGGTAAAACCATTTTTAATAAACTAAACCTTGTACGTGTGCCTTTGCGCTTAGGGTTCGATGTTTTTGAAAATAAAATTATATCAGCCGAAAAGAAAATAATGTTTGTAGAAACCATGAAATCTTTTCGGCATTTAATGAATGCCTATAATGTAAAAGCCCTGAAAGCTTGTGCCACAAGTGCTATGAGGGATGCTATAAATGCAAAAGAAATTATTGCATTAGTACAAAAAGAAGCCAATATTTTAATAGAAGTAATAGATGGAGATATGGAAGCCAACCTTATTTACGAAAACCATGTGGCAGAAAATATGGACAAAGACCATAGCTACATGTACATAGATGTGGGCGGTGGAAGTACCGAAATTTCGTTTTTTAGCAATGGCATTTTAATTTATAAAAAGTCTTTTAACATTGGTACCATTCGCATTTTAAAAAATATGGTAACAAGTGAGCATTGGGAAGAATTGAAAAGTACCATTAAAGCGATAACAAAAGGACACAAAACAGTAATGGCAATCGGTAGTGGCGGTAATATCAATAAAGTATTTAGTTTAAGTAAACGTAAAGAAGGACGGCCACTACAATTAGAATTATTGAAAGAATACTACAACGATCTAGAACCCCAATCTATAAAGCAACGCATAGCAAAATACAATTTTAGAGATGATCGTGCAGATGTAATTGTGCCCGCACTCCTCATATACATAAACGTAATGCGCTGGGCAGGTGCGGAAGAAATATCTGTTCCAAAAATTGGCTTGGCTGATGGATTGATACAGCATTTGTGGGAAGAAGTGAAGTAGAGGTAAGATTTAAGATATTAGATTTAAGAATTGCTCAATAATCAATCTTTACCTCCTATTATAAACATCAGTATTTAAACTTTATTTCTACATTTACATTTTAATAATCACAAACAAATAATTAGCATTGCATTAAAACATTATTAATTATAAAATTATCAATTTCTCTCCATGTCTATTAACAAAGAAATAAAAAAAGTTACCACACACACATTACAAAAAATGAAGGCTGTAGGAGAAAAAATCTCTATGATAACGGCATATGATTTTTCGTTTGCACAAATTTTTGATGCAGCAGGTATAGATGTAATATTGGTTGGCGATAGCGCAAGCAACGTAATGGCAGGCAACGAAACCACCCTTCCTATAACTATGGAGCAAATGATTTATCATGCACAATCAGTAGTACGTGGTATAGATCGTTGTTTAGTGGTAGTAGATATGCCTTTTGGTTCTTATCAAGGAAATTCTACAGAAGCGCTAAACTCTGCTATCAGAATAATGAAAGAAACCGGCGGGCATGCTGTAAAATTAGAAGGCGGCGAGCACGAAGTAGAATCTATAAAGCGTATTGTAAACAGTGGCGTCCCTGTAATGGGTCATTTGGGGCTTACACCACAAAGTATTTATAAATTTGGCACTTACACCGTTCGTGCCAAAGAAGAAGCAGAAGCTGCACAATTAAAAAAAGATGCATTGCTTTTGCAAGAAGCAGGTTGTTTTGCCATTGTATTAGAAAAAATTCCCGCAGCACTAGCAGCCGAAGTTTCTACAAGCTTGCATATACCAACTATTGGCATTGGCGCAGGTGTTAAGTGTGATGGGCAAGTGCTTGTAATGCACGATATGCTTGGCATAAATACCGAATTCAAACCTCGCTTTCTTCGTCAATATTTAAACTTAAATGAGCAAATAACTGGTGCTGTACAGCATTACATAAAAGATGTAAAAAGCAATGATTTTCCAAATGAGGGAGAGCAGTATTAAATTGTTTAATTGTTGCATTGTTCAATTGTTTTATTGCAACAATGATTCTTCTTTATTTATTCATTAGATTTTGAGCAAGTATTGAATTAAAGTAGGGGGCAAAGATATTAAACTTTGCCGCCCTCTCACACCACCGTATGTACTTGCGTGTACGGCGGTTTCTTTAGAGTGATTTACGATGT
>JAYSOC010000396.1:0-3683 GCA_043723285.1 Ferruginibacter sp.
CAACTTTATTTTTGCTGCAATACGCTTATCCAAACCACGAAGCAATGCTCCACCACCTGTTAGGTACAAGCCACGTCTGTAAATATCAGATGCCAACTCTGGTGGCGTAGTTTCCAACGCTTTTAAAATAGCTTCTTCAATTTTAAATACACTTTTATCTAATGCTTCTGCTACTTCTTGGTAGCTCACCATTACTTGCTTAGGAATACCGGTTACCAAATCTCTTCCGTTTACCGGAATATCATCAGGTGGATTATCCAAATCTTTCATAGCCGCACCTACTTGTATTTTTATTTGCTCTGCTGTACGCTCACCAATTAATAAAGAATGATAACGACGTAGCGCTTCCATAATATCTGCAGTAAATTCATCACCTGCCACACGAATACTTTGGTCGCACACAATACCTGCCAATGCAATAACAGTAATGCCAGTTGTACCACCACCAATATCTATAATCATATTTCCCACAGGTTCTTCCACATCTATACCAATACCAAGTGCGGCAGCCATTGGTTCATGTATCAAATAAACTTCTTTTGCACCAGCTTGCTCAGCACTATCTCTTACTGCACGTTTTTCTACTTCGGTTATGCTGCTTGGTATGCAAATCATCATACGCCAGCTTGGTGCTATCCACGGTTTTTTTGGATATACCATTTTTATCAACTCACGTATCATTAGCTCAGCAGCATTAAAATCTGCAATTACGCCATCTCTCAATGGGCGCACGGTGCGTATGCTTTCGTGGGTTTTTTCGTGCATCATCAATGCCTTCTTGCCTACGGCCAATAAAAGTTTGGGATTGTTTCTATCCAGTGCAACAATGGATGGTTCATTTACCACCACTTCGTCGTTGTGAATAATTAGGGTATTTGCCGTACCAAGATCTATTGCAATTTCTTGAGTGAAAAAATTAAAAAGGCCCATTTTTTAACGTGTAATAATGTATTTAAAGGTATGGCGGCAAAGTTGATATAAATAATTGATTAAACAATGTGCAAATTCTTTTTTTGTGAAATATTTTTTAGATTTTATTTCCTTTCAAATCCTTTACAGGAAAGCTTATTGCTAATATATTTAGCTTTTGTTGAAGTGTTGAATATTTATAGCCAAAATAAATTTGCAATATCTGCCCACAATTTACAATTAAACAAAATAGTATAGTATTGCAAGAAAATAGAAATAATATTTTTCAATTGCTAACTTTATGTAGTGTATAAAATCAATAAAAATACATCTGGCTTAATATGTTTTGCATTAGTAACAGTAAGTTATTTGGTAATATATTATCTTACTTTTAAGGGTTTTAATGGCAGCGATGATTTACATTACGCCAAGCTAGCAAGTAACATGCTTAAGTGGAAATACAATCCTTTTGAACCAAACGATATTTTTGCTGGCAGGGCTTTACTTATTTCTTGGCAAGCATTTATTTATTTTGTGGGTGGCGTAAATACATTTACAACCCAAATTGGTACACTCATTGCACTTGTTTTTTCTTGTTACTTAACAATTTTTAAAATAGCTAAATTTAATAACTGGCAACCAGTATTAGGTTGTGCAGTATTTTTCTACTTCAATCCTATTGTAAACACTGCGGCACTTGGCATATTGCCAGATGTTTACATTATGCTATTGGGCATTTTACTTTTAATGTTATGGATAAATATTAAACAAGAGGAAAATAAAAAAAAAGCAATTATAAAAGCAGTCTTTTTTGGAGTTTTTTCTTTTTTAGGACTTTTTATTAAAGAAAATGCACTCATATTTATTCCATTTATATTTTTTATTTCTTTACTTGATAATAGTAGAAAAAACTTTCCATTAGCAATAATTGCTATCGCAACGTTTTCAATTTTTATATTTTTTTCTGGTTTAGTTTACTCCCATTACACTGGCGATTTTTATTTACGATTACACCAAATCATAAACTCCAGTAGTAATAATGCTTGTAATTACGATTCGCAATCTGCAGGAGCATTTATCAAACGCATTACATATGGTGTATGGGAAAACTTTATTACAGAAGGTTTTTATCCAGTAATTCTTGCTGCATTATTGCTAATTGCAAAAGTTTTAAAAACGAAAAGTTTAAAAATAAAATTTACTGGTATCGAGAAAATATTTATTATTCTCTTACTACTTGGTCTTTATTTTCCGTTCTCTCTTAAAGGTTACCAGCCATTGTGTTTTAAATGTAGGCATTTCATTTTTTTATTGCCGCCAGCAGCCGTATTATGTGTGTTATACATAGAGGAAGCAGTAGAAAAAAAATATTTTGCTTCAAAATATATGTTTGTTTCGGCATTAATTTTTGCTGTATGTATGATAAGTACTGGCAATAAGTGGTATTGGATGATTTATTTATTGCTACTATTATTTTTTATAATTTTTAAAATAAAAAACTCACCGTTACTATATCAAACTAAATATTTTATACTCTCGTTTATTTTATCGCTTTTTATATTTTATAAAGCTGTTTATTATAAAAGCAATTGGTATGAGCATCTAAAATCTATTAGCTCAAAAATAGATGGACAAACATTTTATTTTGCCGATCATGATAATATGCTACATTTTCAATTATTACATGGGTTTAATAAAGGTTACTCTTATTATGATTTAGAAAAAAAACCATATAATATTTATGCAATGTATTATGACCAACTTGATAGTGCAAATTTTAAAAAAGGATGGTTCATCGTTAATAATGCATATATAGTAGTTTCTCCAAAGTTTCTCGTCGTTTCAGATTCATTAAAATCAAATAATTATTTTAAAAAACAAATAACGGTAGGAGATGTTAACGCATTTTATATTGACAGTAAAGAAACATTAGAATATTTAAAAGAGGTTATCAATAAAAATTAGTTTGCTTCAGTATTATTTGAATTCATAGCCAATATCATTTCTGTATTTCATATCTTCAAAGTAAACTTGTTGCAATAAATAATCTGATTGCTCAGCAGCTTCGGTAATATTTTCTCCAAACGAAACTGCTACCAACACACGCCCACCATTGGTTACAACATCATCGCCCTGCTGCTTTGTACCAGCATGAAACAACAAACTCTCAGGTAAGTCGTACCCATTTAAGCCTTCAATAATTTTTCCATTTTCATATACGCCTGGGTAGCCACCGCTCACGGCCACCATTGCTACTGCAGATTTTTCTTCCGTCTGTATCACAATACTATCAAGGCTTTCAGAAGCAGTTGCATTCAATAATTCCACCATATCATTTTTCAATCTTGGTATTACAACTTCTGATTCAGGATCGCCCATGCGGCAATTGTATTCTATTACAAATGGTTCTTCTTTATCTATCATCAAACCAATAAATACAAAACCTATGTAATCTAAATTATCTTTTTGCAAACCATTAATGGTAGGTTCTACAATTTTTTTAATTATTTTTTCTTTCAAAGCTTCTGTCATTATTGGTACAGGGCTCACTGCTCCCATGCCGCCAGTATTCAATCCGGTATCGCCTACTCCAATGCGTTTGTAATCTTTTGCCTCCGGCAATAACACATAGTTTTTGCCATCTGTCAATACAAACACACTCATTTCTATGCCTTGCAAAAAATCTTCTATCACTACTTTTTTACCCGCATCGCCAAATTTAGAACGTATCAACATCAGCTCAAACTCTGCTCTTGCCTCTACTTGGCTATTAC
>JAYSOC010000397.1:0-3683 GCA_043723285.1 Ferruginibacter sp.
TAGGCTTCAGCAATTTTTTCCAATGCATTGGTTGTTTTACCCATGGCCGAAATAACAACGAGTAGCTTTTGCGAAGCATTGTCTTTAATAATGTTAGCCGTATTTTTTATACGCTCAATATTGTTTATAGATGCACCACCAAATTTGAAAACGAACATAATTAGATACCAGATTATTAGACATTAGATATTAGATTACCTAAATTGTTTTTTGTACTTGAATAAGTTTATTTAAACACAATTAGTTATTCGTTTTATCAGAATGAAATTTCTTAAAAAATATATTTACATTGCAAATCTATTATCAAAAATATAATATAAGAAATATTTTATCTAAAGTCTTGTGTCTAACATCTCATAATCTAACATCTAACTTATGGCAACAAATAGAAACATTCTTACTCTCGATGAATTTACAATACAAGAAATGCGTGCCTTTCCTCAAGCAACAGGAGAGCTAGCAAGCCTTTTGAGAGATATTGGCTTAGCAGGCAAGCGCATAAATATAGAAGTAAATAGAGCAGGTTTGGTAGATATTTTAGGCGATGATGGTAGCACCAATGTGCAAGGCGAAGAAGTAAAAAAACTAGATGTATTTGCAAACGAGCAGCTGATGGGGGTTTTGCGCCACGGTATTTCTTGCGCGGGCATTGGCAGCGAAGAGTTGGATGATGTGGTTGTTTTTGATGATGAGATAAGCAACAAATCGAAATACGTTTGTTTGTTTGACCCTTTGGATGGTAGTAGCAATATAGATGTGAACGTTTCTATAGGTACCATTTTTAGTGTGTATAGGCGTGTGAGTGAGCTTGGCAAACCTGCTACTAAAGAAGATTTTTTGCAACCTGGCAATAGGCAAGTGGCAGCAGGTTATATTGTGTATGGTTCATCTACAATGCTTGTCTATGCTACAAAGCGTGGCGTAAATGGTTTTACGCTCGATCAATCTATTGGCGAATATTTGCTAAGTCATCCAAATATTACATGCCCCGAAATAGGTAAAATGTATAGCGTAAACCATGGCAACTTTTTTGTATTTGAGCAAGGTGTAAAAGAATACATAACTGCTTGTCAAAAAAAGGATGCAACAAATGGCGGTCCATACACACAGCGTTACATAGGCAGTATGGTGAGCGATGTGCATCGCAATCTTATACGTGGCGGAATATTTTTGTACCCAACTACCACCACAAAACCAAAAGGAAAATTGCGTTTGTTGTACGAGTGCAACCCATTTGCATATATTGTAGAAAAAGCTGGCGGCAAAGCTACCAATGGTATCATTAATATTTTAGATGTTGTGCCTTCAGAATTACACGAACGTTCTGCTTTGTATATTGGTAGTGTGAAGATGATGGAGGAGTTGGAATCTTTTATGGTGGCAAAGTTGAAAATTTAAGATTTTAATTAAATTATTTGTAACTTAAAGATAGAATTTTAAGTCAAACCTTAAAAATG
This sequence comes from Ferruginibacter sp., assembly GCA_043723285.1. Lineage (GTDB taxonomy): Bacteria > Bacteroidota > Bacteroidia > Chitinophagales > Chitinophagaceae > Ferruginibacter. The sequence continues at coordinate 1,458 of JAYSOC010000397.1, forward strand.
ACAAAATTTCAAATAAATATTTTAGTTGTAGTCATTACAACACCGCTAATAATCTATGGGGTTTCAAAATTTTTAAGTCATAAAATACCCCCAAAAATGAGTTTTAATGCGGCTGAATTAGTAGCTATTGACGATAATAAAAAAATAACTATAAACGATTATTTGGGTAATGTTGTTGTAGTATCCTGCTTTCAAACTTGGTGTGGCGATTGTGCTAAAGAAACGCCAATAATAAACCAATTAGCAACTAATATTAATAACCCCAATTTTAAAGTTATTTATATTACAGATGAAGGGAATGAGAAACTAGCAACTTTTCGTAGCAGGCTTGCATCGGATAAAATACTATTTACTTACTCTGGAAAAAGTTTGAAAAGTCTTGGTATTTATGTTTACCCTACAACTTTTTTAATAAATAAAAAGGGAGAAGTTGTAAAAACAAAATTGGAAGGGTATGATTGGTTGCAAGAAGCAGATTTAATTGAGAAATTAATAGTAGAGTAAATTTGCAATGTATTTTTTGTTTTTATGTAAATCAAAATTATTTTGACCATGATATCTCTTTTATAATTTTAAATAAATTTTCCTACTTAACTTCACTTTATAATTTTGAAGCATGCAAAGCAACATCATCACTGTACAAAATCTCGTAAAAAACTACGGCACATTTCAAGCAGTAAAAAATATTTCTTTTGATGTAATGGAAGGAGAGATATTTGGATTACTTGGTCCAAATGGTGCAGGAAAAAGCACTACGCTAGAAATTATAGAAACGCTACGAGATAAAACTTCGGGTAAAGTTTTTGTAAACGGTTTAGATTTAGATAAACAACCTGGCGAAATAAAAAAAATAATCGGAGTGCAGTTGCAAACATCTGGCTTTTACCCTAATTTAAATTTATTGGAATTGATAAAACTTTTTAGCGGTTTATACAATAGAGATGTGAATGCAATGGAACTACTTAAAAAAGTAAACCTTGCCGATAAAGCAAAAAGCAAAAGCAAAGAATTGAGCGGTGGGCAAAAGCAACGATTTTCTATTGCTACTACTTTAATAAATAATCCTAAAATTGTTTTTTTAGATGAGCCAACAACTGGGCTAGATCCGCAAGCTCGGAGAAATTTATGGGATTTGATTAGAGAGATAAGAAACAATGGCACAACGGTTATCATTACCACACATTATATGGATGAGGCGGAACAACTCTGTGATAGAATAGCCATAATGGACGAAGGTAAAATTATTAAATTGGATACTCCCGATGGAATGATAGATGAATTGGTGGCTACTGGTTTTGAGCGACCAAAGCAAGTAAAATCTGCTAACTTGGAAGATGTATTTATACATCTTACAGGAAAAGATATGCGTGAAGAATAATATTATATTTCTTTGTGGCGGGCGGAAAACCCGCCAAGGCTATACGTCGCAGTGGGTGGAACACCCACTGCATAAATTAAACCTCATTCATTATATTTGTAAAAAAATAAAATAATAAAATAAAATAAAAAAAATGAAGAAATTAATTTTATGTGGAATAAGCATTGTGGCTATTTGTAATGTAAATGGCCAAAAAAAAACAGCACCTGTACAAAAAATAGGCATTGCTGCAGCACCAGTTTTTAAAAATTCTTTAGATAGTTTTAGCTATGCTTTGGGCATAAATGTAGGTGAGAGTTTAAAACAAGCTGGGGTAAAAAACATCAATAGCCAATTAGTTGCAAAAGCAATGAGCGATGTATTTGCAAATAGCAAAACTGCTTTGCCAAAAGAACAATGCAATGGAATAGTGCAACAAAAAATACAAGAAATAAAACAACAAAGTGGTGGCGCATCAAAAGCAGCAGGGCAAGCTTTTTTGGCAAAAAATAAAACCAAAGCGGGAGTAATTGCTTTGCCAAACGGCTTGCAATACGAAATACAAAAAGAAGGTGAGCCAAATGGTGCAAAACCAAAAGCTATTGATACAGTTGTTGTAAATTATATCGGTACTTTAACCAATGGCACTGAGTTCGACAATTCTTTTAAGCGTGGGCAGCCAGCTAGTTTTCCTTTGAATGGTGTTATAAGAGGTTGGACAGAAATTTTGCAATTAATGCCAAAAGGTGCTAAGTGGAAAGTATATATACCAAGCGAATTGGCTTATGGCGAAAACCCACCAAGCCAACAAATACCGCCAAATGCGGTGTTGGTATTTGAAATTTCTTTGGAAGACATTAAACCAGCTG
>JAYSOC010000398.1:0-3674 GCA_043723285.1 Ferruginibacter sp.
TACCGATCATGAGTTTGGGCACACTTGGTTTCCGATGATAGTGGGTAGTAACGAAAGAAAATATGGTTGGATGGATGAAGGATTTAATACATTTATAAACTCTCTTGCTGTAAAAGATTTTAATAATGGAGAGTATAACGGAACAAGCCCAAACCCTGCAATGTTTGCTGGTATGATGTTTGGTTCTAATAGCGAAAGTATAATGAGCACGCCAGATGCTATGAAAGAAGTAAATATTGGATTTATGTTGTACTACAAACCCGCCTATGGTTTAACATTGCTTCGCAATAATATTTTAGGACCCGATAGGTTTGATTATGCATTTAAAGAGTACATAAAACGTTGGGCATTTAAACATCCTACACCATGGGATTTTTTCCGAACAATGGACAATGCTAGTGGCGAAAATTTAGATTGGTTTTGGAAAGGATGGTTTGTAGAAAATTATAAATTGGATCAATCTATAAAAGAAGTAAGTAGTGAAGGAATTGTTACTTTAGAAAATTTAGATAAACTTGCTATGCCTGTAATGCTGGGCTACGAAACAGTTTCAGGTATAAAAGGTACAATGAGTTTGCCAGTAGAAATATGGAACAATACGGCTATTTTTAAGGTAAAACTTCCAATAACAGAGTCTGTAAAATCAGTTACAATAGATCCTGAAAAAGCTTTTCCAGATTTGAATTTTACTAATAATAAATGGAGTGTTAATTAATAAGGGATAGCTAAAAATAGAAAATAAAATGCAATTAGTTTTTAATTAACTGCATTTTATTTTCTCTTGTTTTTTCAACAACAATTACAATTGCAATCCCAATTGAACACATTAAAATATCTGCCCAAGAAAATGATGTGCCAATAATAATACGGGCAAGTTTGTATTTTTGAAGCCCAAGTATGTTTACAATTTTTAAATATTGTAATGTTTCTATTAAATAAGAAAATAATAAAACTGCAAATGCCTTAGGTAATACTTTTGTAGCAATAAAAGATTTTACGAAACAGTAAATAAGAATGACCACAAGCATATCGCCTATGTATGGTCGTATAACATCATCATGAATATATTTTGCAATATAAATTTCTATAGCAAATAAAAATAAAGTAAGAAAAAAATAATGTTTATTAAATAGAATTATTTTTTTCATTTTATTTACTAGTTTTTAATCTTTCATTTTCTCTGCCTAGTTTTTGCCTCAAAAAAATTTGCGAAGTTGATAAATTATTCAATATATGGTGTAAACCCAAGTAATTTTACATTTTTTAATTAATAAAATATTTTACAGGCAGCCATAGCGAACTTTTCGTTGGAACAAAAACCGAGGCGGGGGCCAAAAACTGTTTTTGGTACGCTTAGCTAAGAGCCTGCGTTGCATACCAACGCAAGGATAATATTTTTTTCAAATCTACTAATTGTGAACTCTTTCTAAATTTTCCAATAATTTTTCATGCAATCTCACCACCTGAGGTATCAATAATTCCTTTTCATCATTTACAATTACAAAATCGCAGCGGCTCATCTTTTCATCTTCATTCATTTGTTTTTGCATACGAGTTTGTACGGCTTCTTCGGTAATATTATCTCTTTGCATTACACGTTGTATGCGCAAATGCAAGGGAGTTTGTACCCCAATTACTAGGTTTAAATATTTTTCTGCGGCGGCTTCAAAAATAAGTGCAGCTTCTTTTATGGCGTAAGGTGCAATTTGTTTGTTCATCCACAACTCAGCATTAGCAATGGTTGCAGGGTGAATGATAGAGTTGATTAATTTCGTTTTTTCAGCATCTGAAAAAACAACATCTGATAAGTAAGTGCGATTAAGTTTTCCATCTACATAACTTTCTTCGCCAAAATGGGTAATGATTTGTTGCTTTAAATTTTCATCTTCATTCATCAATCGCTTAGCCGCATCATCTGCATAAAACACAGGAATACCAAGCACTTCAAAAATATGTGCTACAGTTGTTTTGCCAGAGCCTATGCCGCCAGTGAGACCAATCCGCAACATGCTTATCATATTTAAGATGTTTGATTTAAGAATTAAGATTTCCTTCTGAAAAAAATCTTAATTTTTAAATCTTAAATTATTTTGTTGCAACATCGCTAGCAACTTTATTAATATTTGCTGTCCACTCTGGGCTAATGGTGCTTTTTTCAATTTTTAAATAACTGCCTGGGCTAGTTTCTAATAGCATTGTGCCATCATCATTTATTTTATTAATGGTGCCGTGAATGCCAGCAATGGTTACCACTTTGTCGCCTTTTTGCATTTCGTCAATACGTTTTTTTGCTTCTTTTGCTTTCTTTTGTTGGGGGCGTATCATAAAAAAATAAAATACTAAAATCATTCCTCCCATAAATACTGGCATTGTCCAAGTTTGTGCTGGTGCTGCTTGTAAAAAAATACCTAACATCATTGTTGTTGTTTTTATTTGACTTTAATAAGTCGTGATTATTAAAAATTATTTATCTGTTTTTGCTAATACTTCTCCTTTTAAAAGTAACTCTGGAAAAGCTGGTTCGGCATTAGACGAAACCGTAACTGTTTTATGCGCCATGCCCACACGATGCTCGCTATTAAATTTTACTTTTATAAAACCTGTATCGCCTGGTTCAATTGGGTGCTCTGGTTTTTCTGGTACAGTGCAACCGCAGCTTGCACTAGCATTTGTTACAACCAATGGTTTTTTACCGGTGTTTATAAAACGATAGTTATACGTTACTATTTCGCCTTCGGTTACTTTGCCAAAATCGTATGTGGTATCTATGGCTTGCACAGTTGTAGGATCTTTTATTTCTACTTGCTGTGTAAGTTTATTGTTTATGGCTATCTTATCTTTTCTACGTACATCGCAGCTTACTAAAAATAATATGGTTGTACTAATGATAAATAATTGTTTCATTTCGATATTAATTTCTCCCTTTAAAACTAATTTTTTCTAATTTATTTTGTGTTTCTAATTCTTTGTGAATATTATCTAACAACCCATTTACAAATTGTCCACTCTGCGGCGTGCTGTATGCTTTTGCTAAATCTATATATTCGTTTATGGTAACTTTTATTGGTATGGTTTCAAAATACAAAAATTCGCACACACCCATTTGCAACAAAATTAAATCCAATGCTGCAATACGATCTGCATCCCAATTTTTTAATTTTGGTTTTATTAAAGTTAGCGTTTGCTCACTTTTATCCAATACAGTATTCAATAAGTCTTTTGCAAAATCTCTTTTTTCTTGGCTAAGAAAATCGGTAATATTTTGCTGCCCAGCTTTGCCCAAATAACTTATTACCAAAGAATGCATCATTTCTGCATCATCATCCCAATTTATAAAGTGCTCTTCTATATGGTTGATAAAATCTTCGTCGGGTAATAATAAATCTGTAAAAATAAACTCAAGCATTTTTTGTTCATTCCGCTTATCCCTTGCTTGAGTTTCTATGTATTCTTTGTATTCTGGGGTATCTATTAATATGCGGTATGTTTTTTTAAGTAAATCTTTGTCAATGATATGCTCGGCCCTCAATTCTTTTATGGTAGCTTTAAAAGAAATGTCTTCTACAATTTTCCAAAGCACTTCGTTGCCAGATATTTTTGTGTTGGTCAACAAATCGGCAGCGGTAGGTAAGTTTTTGCTGGCTTTATTATTGGCATCGGTTTCTGCATAACGA
>JAYSOC010000399.1:0-3662 GCA_043723285.1 Ferruginibacter sp.
CTTACACGCCGCAATGCCATCATAGTTTTTATGTGTGTGGAGTTGATGTTGAATGCAGTAAACTTATTGTTGGTGGCATTTTCAAATATGCACCAAGCAAGTGCAGCAGCAAAGGCATTGCCAACTTATGCAAGCGATGCACAAATTTTTGTTTTCTTTATAATGATAGTAGCAGCAGCAGAGGTAAGTGTGGGACTATCTATTATTGTAATGTTATACAGAAACACACATAGTATTGATGTAAACTTTTTAAACAGACTTAAGAACTGACGACAGACGACGGACGACTGACCACGGGAGGACTTTAAAATGGCAGTTTGTTTTTCAGTTTGTTGTTTTTAATAAAAAAAATTAGAAGAATAAAATAATAGAGAACACGAGTAAACTAATCGACTAGATAGTATTTTGAACGTACTGTCGTCTGTTGTCCGTCGTCTGTTGTCTGCCCAAAGAATTATGAATAATGTATTAATTTGCCTCATTCCTTTATTGCCACTGATAGGGTTTCTTATCACAGGGCTAGGGAGAAATATTTTATCAAAAGGCGCATCGGGCTTTATAGCTAGTGCAACAATATTTGCAGCTTTTGCCATAAGTATAATGGCATTTTTGCAAGTAAAAAGCGGCACTACAACCAACGTAATTTATTTTAATCTTATAAATATAAAATCACTCGTTGTTCCTTTCTCTTTTAAAATAGACCAACTTTCTTCTTTATTCTTACTAATTATTACAGGTGTGGGTTTTCTCATACATGTGTATTCTACCTCTTACATGCACGATGAACCAAGCAAAGATTTTGCAAAGTATTTTTCTTACTTAAATTTATTCGTGTTTTCTATGTTGCTGTTGGTAATGGGTGGCAACTATGTTATAATGTTTTTTGGATGGGAAGGTGTAGGGCTTTGCTCTTATTTGCTAATAGGATATTGGTTTAAAAATAATGACTACACCAATGCAGCAAAAAAAGCCTTCATCATGAATCGCATTGGTGACCTTGGGTTTTTATTGGCCGTTTTTTGGTTAATAAATAAAGTAGGCACAGTACAATACGATGAAGTATTTACACAAGCAAGCCTTGCAAAATTATCATCTTTTGATATAACAGGCATAACAGCATTGTTATTTTTAGGTGCTTGTGGTAAGAGTGCACAAATACCTTTATACACTTGGTTGCCTGATGCCATGGCAGGGCCTACACCCGTGAGTGCATTAATACATGCGGCTACGATGGTAACTGCAGGTATATATATGATAGCTCGTAGCAATATTTTATTTACCATGGCACCTGCTACGCAAAATATAATTGCACTATTTGGTTTGGCTACAGCAATTGTTGCTGCTACCATTGCCATCAAACAAAATGATATTAAAAAAGTATTGGCATACTCTACCGTAAGTCAATTGGGTTATATGTTTTTAGGGTTGGGCGTAGGCGCATACACAGGAGCTGTTTTTCATGTTATGACACATGCGTTTTTTAAAGCATTGTTATTCCTCGGTGCAGGTAGTGTAATACATGCAATGAGTGGTGAGCAAGATATGCGTAACATGGGAGCATTAAAAAAGTACATGCCTACCACACATCTTACCTTTTTAATTGGTTGTATTGCCATTGCAGGTATGCCGCCGTTTTCAGGGTTTTTTAGTAAAGATGAAATACTAGCTGCGGCATTTGCAAAAAGCCCGATACTTTGGATTGTTGGTGTTGGCGGTGCAGTAATGACAGCATTTTATATGTTTCGTTTATATGCCATGACTTTTCTCGGTTCGTTTAGAGGTACACACGACCAAGAGCATCATTTGCATGAAAGCCCTAAAGCTATCACCATTCCATTAATAGTATTAGCAATACTAGCCATTGTTGGTGGTTGGGTTGGCATACCAGAAGTGTTTATGAAAGGTGGACATCATTTAGAAGAATTTTTGAAACCAATTTTTGCGCAAAGCAACGCAATAATGGAGAAACATGAAATGAGTCACAGAACAGAAGTTTTTTTAATGGCTACTTCAGTTTTTTTAGCGGCATTATCTGTAACATTAGCATATCGAAAATTTAAAAATTACAAAAAGGAAAACGAAGTAGTATCGTCAGGCATTGGCGAATTGTTTGAAAATAAATGGTACTTCGATGAACTTTATACAAAAATTATTACAAACCCGTTGCGTTCTATATCGGCTTTCTTTACAAATGTTGTAGAGAAAAAAGGTATTGATGGAATGGTGAATGGTACAGGCAAATTTGTAAACTATGGTAGCCGACAATTGCGTTGGTTGCAAAGCGGACAAGTGGGTGCGTATGTACTTTTGATGGTTATTGGAATGTTACTGTTATTTATTATACAACTGTTTATAAAAAATTAGGCTTTGGGCAATTATATTACTTTTCCTGAATTATTAATGTGGCTGCCTTTATTGGCTGGCATATTTTGTTTTACTGTAAAATCTGAAGTTGCTGCAAAAAATATTGCGCTGTTTGGATCGTTAATTGTACTGGCTGTATCGCTTACTACACTTATGTTTACAGATACAAAGTTTGCAAGCTACAATGCAGTAAATTATTTGTGGTTAAATAATATTGGTACAAGTTTTTATACATCGCTTGAAGGTGTTGGAAGAATACTCACTTTATTAACAGCTGTTTCTTTTCCTATTATTTTTATTGCTACTAGAAAAAATACGTACAAAAATGCAGGTGTGTTTTTTGGACTAATGATGCTAGCAGAATGTGGATTGATGGGAGTGTTTTTAGCAAAAGATGCATTGGTATTTTATTTCTTTTGGGAACTTGCATTAATACCAGTTTATTTTTTAAGCAGTATTTGGGGTGGAGAAAAAAGAATACAAGCCACGTTTAAATTTTTCGTGTACACATTCGCAGGTTCGTTGCTTATGCTCGTAGGTATTATATATGTGTATATGCATACAGGGCCAAGAATTTTTGAAGATGGTACACAAGTTATGCATTCATTTTCCTTGCCATCATTTTATAAAGCTACATTAAGTGCAGGTGAACAAGGTTGGTTGTTTTGGTTATTCTTTATTGCATTTGCAATAAAAATGCCCATCTTTCCTTTTCATACTTGGCAGCCCGATGCGTACGACCAATCACCAACATCAGTAACGATGGTGCTTTCGGGCATAATGGTAAAAATGGGTTTGTTTGGAGTTATTAAATGGTTGATACCAATGTTTCCCTTAGCAGTACCAAAGTTTACCAATATTGTAATGATGCTTTCTATCATTGGAATTATCTACGCAAGTTGCATTGCTATGATGCAAGATAATTTGAAGAAGCTCGTAGCTTATTCATCTATTGCACATATTGGATTAATGTGTGCGGCCATTTTTGCCATGAATAATATTAGCTTAGAAGGTGTGATGATACAAATGTTTAACCATGGTATAAATATAATAGGATTGTGGATTGTACTTGATATTGTAGAAAGACAAACAGGCATTAAAAACATGAGTCAGCTTGGTGGGCTTGCACACAAAGCGCCAACGCTTACCATTTTCTTGGTAATTATTGCATTGGCAAATATTGCATTACCACTTACCAATGCATTTATAGGAGAGTTTATGATGTTTGCAGGTATTTACAAACATAATGTTTGGATGGCAGTGGCGGCAGGCATCTCCATTATTTTAGCAGCAGTTTA
>JAYSOC010000400.1:0-3662 GCA_043723285.1 Ferruginibacter sp.
GTAACAGCTGGGTGTTGCCCTGTTTCTAATGCATACTGCTCTGCTGGTAAGCCAAAGCTATCGAACCCCATAGGATGCAGTACATTAAAGCCTTTGAGCCTTTTGTACCTGCTATAAATATCGCTGGCAATATAGCCTAATGGATGTCCTACATGTAAACCTGCACCACTTGGGTACGGAAACATATCCAACACATAATATTTTGGCTTGGGTGATTCGTTGGGTACTTCATATACCTTATCGTCTTTCCATTTTTTTTGCCACTTCTTTTCTATTTCTCTAAAATTGTATTCCATGGTTTGACCTCATTCCCGTCTCTTCTCTCTGGGGGGAGAAGAGTGAGAAATACTTTTTTACCTCATCCCCATCCCTTCTCCATCCCGCAAAAGTGCGGGAAAGAATGGTGAGAAATGCAGTTCTTTTATTAATGATGTTGTTTACTTTTTTCTTGTTTAAAATTATAATTTTTGAATTGATTCTATTTAATTTATAATCTATTCCTTTCGAAGTGAAAGAAAGATTGCTATTTCGTGAGTGCGTGAGGGATAGAAGCGGAAATCCTTTTTTGTTGCTGCCTTTGAGCAACAAAAAAGATTGTAGCGTATAGCCCGACCCTTTTCCCGCCGAATTGTATAATGTATGCAAAGAAAAATAATGCTTTGAATTTTATAAACTTGCGGGAAAGGGGCACGCCCCAATTTTTCTCAAAAAACTTTTAACAAATTAATATGCAGCATTATTGGTTTTCTTAAAATATATTTGAGCACCAAACGACTGAATACTGTCAAAAATAAACTAAACATCACAAAATCCTTATTTTTGTCTGAATAGAGTTTTATAATAATTACTAACTGAACAATTTTTAGATATGGCGCAATTTGGAAAAGGCTCGAGCAAAAAGGGGAAACCTAATTATATAACGGCCATTATTGGCGTGGCGCTGGTGTTATTTTTATTTGGAATAATAGGTTGGATATTAATAAATTTAAGAAAAACTGGCGATTATATTAAAGAGCAAGTACAAGTGCAGGCGTTTATAAATAGAGATGCATCGAAAAAAGTAATTGATAGTGCGAAGCGATACATTGCTTCTTTGCCCTACATAAAATCGGTAGAATATGTATCGAGAGACGTGGCTATAAAAAGATACGAGGCTGAGCATGATTCGCTTTGGAAAACAATTATTGATGCTAACCCATTGCCTGAGAGTTTTGAATATTTTGTAAAAGCAAATTATGTTCAAATAGATACACTTCATAAAATTTCGGCACAAATACAAGAATTATATCCGGGTTTAATTTCTGGGTTTAAATTTCCGGAAGAGATTGTATCTAAGGTGGGTAACCTTGCTAGAAATATTTTGATAGGGTTTATTATTGCGGCCCTTATTTTAACCATTTTGGTAATTTTTTCAATTGATAGTACCATTAGGCTTGCTATGTATAGTAATCGTTTTTTGATAAAAACGATGCAAATGGTGGGAGCTACTAGATGGTTTATTGCAAAACCAATAGACATTAGGGCAATTATAAATGGGCTTATTGCTGCATTGGTTGCCATAGGTTTATTAATTGCGTTTATATTTTTGGTGGAATCTTTTAGGCCCGAAATAAAAATTTTAAGGGATAATGGAAGTATGGCCATCCTTTTTAGTTCTATGATTTTGGTTGGTGTTATAATAAGTTTACTAAGCTCTCACAGAGCGGTACTAAAATATTTGAAATTGAAATTGGATGACCTTTATTAAATTGATACATTGCACTCTTAATAAAAAATTATGCTTAAAGAAAATAAACAAACAGTAGTAAAAGCCGACAATAATTTGTTTGGCAAAGAAAATTATATGTGGATGATTGCAGGACTTGTGGTGCTTGCGTTGGGGTTCTTCTTAATGTCGGGCGGAAAAAGCGCTGACCCCAAATTTTTTAATAAAGATGAAGTGTATAGTACAACTCGAATTACTATTGCTCCATTGCTTATTATTATTGGTTTTATTTTGGAGATAGTGGGGATAATGAAGAAGGCGAAGGAGATTTAAGATATTAGATTTACGATATTAGATTTTGCGCAGAGGGTTTTACTTTCTGCGCATTTTTATTTTGTTGACATTGGGGCATTTAACAAAAAATAGAAATGATAAAAAAAATATAATTGTTTTTTTAATTATGATACTATTAATTTGCAATAACTAATTTTATCCGTATAAATTTTAAAATAACTTCATGGATTTTTTTGAGTCGATTGTAATAGCAGTAGTAGAGGGACTTACGGAGTTTTTGCCTATATCATCTACAGGACATATGATTATAACAGAACGATTGCTGGGCGTTCAAGAAACAGATTTTGTAAAAGTATTTACCGTGGCCATACAACTTGGTGCAATATTAGCAGTGGTTGTTTTGTACTGGCGAAAGTTTTTAAATTTTGATAACTGGCAATTTTATAGCAAGCTTATTCTTGGTGTAATGCCCGCATTAGTATTCGGGTTTTTATTTTCAAAAAAAATTGATGTAATGCTTGATAGTGCCACTACTGTGGCCGTAGCATTACTTGTAGGTGGAATTATTTTATTGTTTGTAGATAAAATTTTTGCACACCCAAGAGTAAAAACAGAATTGAGTGTAAAACCTAGTAATGCTTTTATGATAGGTATGTGGCAATGCTTGGCAATGATACCTGGTGTAAGTAGGAGTGCTGCATCTATTGTAGGCGGAATGCAGCAAAAACTCACTCGTAGCGAAGCCGCAGAGTTTTCGTTTTTTTTGGCAGTGCCTACTATGCTTGCAGCTACTGGATACAAATTATTAAAATATTACAAAGACGCTGGTAGCTTTACCGACGATGAAATAAAATTATTAACAATAGGAAATATTGTAGCATTTATAGTTGCTATTGTTGCCATAAAATTCTTTATAAATTTTGTGAAGAAATATGGTTTTAGAGTATGGGGTGTTTATAGAATTGTGTTGGGTGTTATTTTGTTGTTATTGATTTGGAAGGGAGTTATAAATGGTTAGATTGTTTTATTGTTGAATTGTTAAATTGTTTGGTGTTTGTTGTTTGGTGTTAATTTGTTTGGTGTTTGTTTCTCGTTTAGTGTTTGTTTCTCGTTTAGTGTTTCTCGTTTTTCCGTTTGTTTTTTTGTTTGGGGTTTTTTGTTTGGGGTTGTTCTGTTAGTTGTTGTGGGCGCATAAAGTGGAGTTGGTTTGATTTGTGTACTTCTTGTTTTCAACTTTACTAAAGAATACTGTTGTTGTTTCATTTTTAATTATTATTTTCCCTACTTAATAATTATTATGCAAACTGCTTCTAAAAAAATAGTGAATGGGTGGGCTATGTATGACTGGGCAAATTCTGTTTACAATCTGGTAATTACTTCTACAATCTTTCCTGCTTACTACGAAGGAATTACAAATGAAAGAACCGAAAATAATATTTCTTATGTTCGTTTTTTTGGTAGAGAATTTGTAAATACATCTTTATATAATTATGCCATTGCAATTGCACTTTCTATTGTTGCATTAATACTACCATTGCTTACTTCTATTGCCGATTACAGAGGCAACAAAAAAAAGTTCATGGCTTTTTTCTTTACACTAGGTAGTGTAGCGTGTATGTGTATGTATTTTTTTGATGGGCCACATACATTGCGTATTGGCATT
>JAYSOC010000401.1:0-3661 GCA_043723285.1 Ferruginibacter sp.
CTGGTAAGTTTAATACTTTAGGTGTACTTACTTCCCCCAATAAAGTTATTTTATGATTTAAAAAGTTTACTTGCACTATTGGATCTTTCAAATATGGAAGTAAACTCAATTCTATTTTTTTTGATAATTCTCTTCTCGTTAACCCTTCAACTTTATATGCACCCAATCTATGCAGCAATACAGTGCCATCTTGCTGTACAAAATACCCTCCAGTACTGGTAGCATTACCACTGCCAGAACCCGCAGATGTTATTGAATTAAAAAAAGCATCATCAACAGGGCTCATACTACTTACGTTTATAGAAAGCCTGTCTCCTTTTATAATTTTTAATTCGAAATCGTTGGTAATAAAATTTTTTAAGGTGGTATCTTTTTGTAGTGTTTTAAAGTAAGCTGATGGTTGCGTTACCTTACAAGAACTGAATAAAAAAACGATGACTACAAGTACAATGATAGGTATATACAAAATACCAAATGGGCTCCGTAGGCTTAAGTAGTTATTTTTCATTGTGATATGATATGCAGACCCTATTTTTAAAACGCCTGCTCCATTTATTTTGTTTACAAAAATCGTGAAAAAAATTGATTAAACCGAGTGTTAAATTAATTCTTTTAACAAACTAAAAATAGCTTTACCTTTTTACTAAAATTATAAAAAAAATGCTTCTTCAACTAGCAAGCAAGTAGCTCTAAAACAAAATCTTTTTCAACCCATATTTTGAAAGAGGCTCCAATGGAGGTAATGGCTTTTAAAAAGCTGTCACCTCTAACCTTAAAGTTTTTTATAAATTTTGAACTGCAAAATATGGGTTCAATATTAATAATGACGAGTACACACAAAAAAAGTCGCCCAACTTTGAGCGACTTTTATATATTTTTAAAAATTAGTATTTCACTATTCGTATATTCTTTATTTCTCCAGTTGCATTTTTAGCCGTAATAAAATAAGACCCTGCTCTATAATTTACCACATTTACACTAATCACATTATTACCAGCTATTACGGTTACATCCTTAGCCTCTATAATTTTTCCAGCCAAATCGGTTACTACTAAGTTTATTTTACCAGCTTTGGCACTTGTTAAAGTCAATACTGCCTTATCTTTTACCGGATTTGGTGCTACACTAATCAATTCAAAACCGCTTTCTTTATTTAACAAAACCACTATCGTACTATATCGATAAATTCCATCTGCTGTTGTTACTTTTAAGCGATAATAATTTGAGCCAGCCAATGGTGTAACATCTACATAACTAAATGCCTGTAAGCAACGAGCATCATCAGCATTTTGCATATTAATTGCTGCAAAATTGCGCCCATCCCCACTACGCTCAAGTGTTAGGGTCAATGTAGCTCCAGATGTGCAAGAAACTTTCCAATCTATTACATGGCTTGCACCTTGTTTTGTACCTTTTATATACTGAATACCAACTGGTAAAACAGAACTTGGCCCAACACCTGTAGCATAACCTCCACCACTAAAACTTACAATGCCATTAAATTGTGCATACAAAACACCATTTATAGTTGCAGCACCAGTATTTACATTTGTAAGTCCAATGGCATTTATTACTCCATTACTGTTTACATGTACTGCATCTCCAACAAAAGCACCCGCATTTGTCTTAAACCATTGTGGCGTTTCCAAAGCACTACCAATATTGGCGGTTTGATAACTTGTGGCAGCTGCATTAGTAGCCGTTTTTTCGGCTGCATCGTAAAAGAAACGAACGTTTACTGGCGTAGTTGGTTGTACCCCCGCCACATCTATGTTCCAAAATCTTTTCATAGTAAACGTACCCGTAGCCAAAGCGCCAGCACCAGCTGTGGCTGCAAAATCTGTAGCATCCAAAGTAAGCGTAGCATTTGCAGCAGCTTTAGAAGCATTGTTTGTTCCCCACTCTACTGCTAATACATTTTTGTTAGATGCATCTGTATAATATGTCCAACCAAGGTCTTCGCAATTTGCTGTAAGTGGATATGTGGCCGCAATGGTTTCCAGTGCAATATTTCTTGCAATACGTGTATTCGTTATTTTAGTAGTATCATTCGCTTTTTCTACATCGCCAGCAAGATTTACAAAAACAGTATCGTTGTTTAAACCAGCATTGCTAAAATTTACAGCACTAAAACTAATTAATTCCGTAGCGCCGCTTGCTATGTTAGTCGTATTAGCTACAGTAATTGTTTGTGTATTTGCTCCTGTTGTTTTTAAAGTAACAGCTGCAGCACCTATTGATATTACATTAGAACCAACATTTGATAAAACTGCCGTTACCGTTTCGCTTGTGCTTACACAAGTGTTGCCCGATGGTATAATAATGTTACTAATATTAGCATCTATTGGCAATTGTAATTTTGGCTCTATCATAAACCTAAAAGAGTTTAGAGTAGCAAAATCTGTCCATGTTGGAAAACCTGGCGCATTCAAAAAGTAAATAGTATTTGTTCGAAGCGGAGCCTCTATTTGGTAAGCAAAGTTTACAATCACATTGCCCGTTTGTCGTACGCCTACAAAAAAGTTACCAGCCAATAATGGTACCGATGGTGTTAGCGGAATAACATTTATGCCAATAGCCGTAGTTAAAGTGGCTGTCTCAAACAATAATGATCCTGGTGTTCCACCTACACCTGTAGCATCCCAAATGCCAATTTTATAAGGTTGGCCCGCAGCTAAAAAATTTACAGTAACCTGCGATATGGCTGTTGCAATAGAAGTATTAAACTTAGCCGCCATATCTCCAGGGCTAGCAAAACCAGTACTACCTCCAGCTATGCTTCCATAAGCTAGGGTCCATGTATTTACATTTACATTTTGTGTTACTGCCTTTACATTATTACTGTTATCATCATCAGCAGGTATGGTTACACTTATATTATCGTTGCCCACAATGGTTGGCGTATAAGCTGCAAATATTACAGTAGCACTTGCACCAGGTGCCAACGATGCAATGGTTTGTATATCTGTAAAACTATTTACACCAGTTACATTTAAGGTTACTGGTATTGAAGTTAATGTATTGCTACCATTATTAAAAATATTGGCCGATACATTGTGTGGCGTGCTATTGGGTATTGGCAATTTGCCTAACGTATATACCTGCGCTACGCTTGCGTCATTTGCAAATTCGTGTTTCAAACGTATTTGTGCCCTAAAAGCAGATGCCGACAATGAGGTAAGTGGAGATAATGGGGTTACATTATTATACCTCCTGCAAGAGTTTACAGCACTGCCTGTATTATTACCATTGGCAGTACGCCAACTAAAACTAGCATGCCCCAAATTATCTGTTCTTTCTAATAATATTTGCAAATTGTTTCCTGTGGTTCTTATAAATGGGGTAGTAAGTGCAAATTCTGTCCACCCCGCCGATGGAGTAACAATAGTACCCGAAAAAACTAGCGTGTATCCTGCGGTTGTATAAGTGCCCGTAGTAAATGTAGTCGTACCCAATGCCACATCTTTCATATAAATATTTACATTACCAAATGTAGTAGCGGCGCCAATTGTACTAGCATTTACTGCCATTTTATTAATAGCAGTACCGGCAGTTATAAAATTAGTAGCACCAATTTCTGTTTCGGTATAAATACTTTCGTTGGCCACATAAAGATTGGTGCCTAATGTGGCAGTAGTCGATGTTGCTGGATTTGCACTAA
>JAYSOC010000402.1:0-3660 GCA_043723285.1 Ferruginibacter sp.
AATTAGCACATCTGCAAATTAGCTAATTAACTTACATTCTCTCAGGCACACCCGCTCCCAATAATTCCATTCCGCTTTTTAAAACATTACTTGTAAGCATAGCCAGTTGTAAACGCAATTGTTTTTTTTCTTCACTCTCTGCATTTGCAATAGATAATTCTGCATAAAAAGAATTAAACGTTTTTGCTAAGTTGAAAATAAATATAGCAATTTTTGATGGATCCAATTCCTTTGCTGCTTCTAGTATTACTGCCGGAAATTGTTCCGCTGCTACTAAAATTTCTTTTTCGTTTTTTAATAATGAAGTTGAAATTTGTTTGCTACTATCGAATGTCTCTTTTCTTAAAATACTTTTTATTCTTGCATAAGTGTATTGCACAAAGGGTCCTGTAAAGCCATGAAAGTCTATGGACTCTTCTGGATTAAAAACCATTTTCTTTTTAGGATCCACTCGAAGCAAATAAAATTTCATGGCACCTAAGCCTATTGTTCTGTAAAGTTGTACTAATTCATCGGCTGTAAAATCTTTTACTTTGCCAAGTTCTTCCGTATGCCTTTTAGAAGTGTTTATCATTTCCTCGACCAAATCATCCGCATCCACCACGGTTCCTTCACGGCTTTTCATTTTGCCACTTGGCAGTTCTACCATGCCATATGATAAATGATGTATGGCATCTGCAGAAGCTACACCAAGTTTTTGTGCAATTAGCTTTAGCACTTTCATATGGTAATTTTGCTCATCGCCAATTACATATATGCTTTCATCTATTTTATATTCTTCGTATTTTTGTTGTGCAAGGCCAATGTCTTGTGTAATGTACACGCTAGTGCCATCTTTACGCAACACTAGTTTTTCATCTAATCCATCAGCTGTTAAATCTATCCATACACTACCATCTTCTTTTTTTACAAATACGTTTTTATCTAAACCAAGTTGTACAATTTTTTTTCCAAGCAAATAAGTATTGCTTTCATAATACGTTTTATCAAAATCGCTTCCAATATTTTTATAGGTTACTGCAAAACCTTCATATACCCAACTGTTCATCTCCTTCCAAAGATCCATCACCTCAGGTTTACCAGCTTCCCAATCTTGCAGCATTTGTTGCGTAGCTTTCATAATGGGTGCTTCTTTCTCCGCTTCTTTTTCAAGCATTCCTTTTGCTACGAGTTCTGCTATTTGGCGTTTGTGTTCATCATTAAATTTTACATAGTATTCACCTACAAAATGATCGCCTTTTGTATTCGTACTTTGTGGCGTAGCGCCATTTGCAAATAGTTGCCAAGCAATCATGCTCTTGCAAATATGCACACCTCTATCGTTTACAATACAGCTTTTAAACACTTCGTAGCCACATGCTTTTAATATTTCGGCTACCGACCATCCTAAAAAATTATTTCTTAAATGCCCAAGGTGAAGTGGTTTATTGGTATTTGGAGATGAATATTCTACCATTACTTTTTTACCATTCATTGGGTGTTTGCCAAAACATATATCGTTGTAATTTTTGTGTAGCAATTGCAACCAAAAATCATCGGCAATAGATAAATTTAAAAACCCTTTTATGATATTGAAACCTGTAAATAATGTTGGGTTATTTTTTAGTAAATCGTTGCCCAATTCTTCCCCAAGTGCATCTGGGCTCTTGCCAGTTTTTTTTAATAAAGAGAAAAGTACCACAGTATAATCGCCTTCAAACTCGGGCTTGGTAAGATTTATTTGAAAATCTTTTTCGGTAAATGCTTGGTTGTAAAGATTATTTAAACTGTTTACAGCTGCCACTTGCAGGCTTTGTACAATACTCATATGCTCAAATGTACTAAAAACAAATGTTTTTTTCTAATACAAAATAGCGAAGGATGAAAAGTTGATGGAAAAGTGATATTGCAATCGGTTGTTGAGGAATTAAATAGTTGGAACACTCAGACTGGAATTTGTAATTTTTTTTAGTGATTGGCGAATAATGATTAGAGTGAAATTGAAAAACGTAACATTTGAGAAAATTTTCATCTATTCTAGCACCAGATGGGTATAACATTAAAAAAGCGCCGCACTTTTTTAAACTGCAACGGTTTACTCTCTTATATATTTATTGTTACCCCACTAAATGTCGTTGCTACGCCTACCGCACATTGTATGCCCTTCGATACCAAACAACTGCAATCATTCTAAAGGCGCACCAACAGGGGCAAAAAACTTTGCTTTGGCTCGTAAAAAAGAAAAGAAGCCAATAGTACTTTTAATTGTTGTAAAACGTAATTTTACATTATTCCCAATATTGGGACGTTTTACCGTGGAGTGTTCGTGAACACGCATATAAAAATAATTTTATGTACACTACTTATCATTTATCATCGGCTCAAGATATTACTACAGATATTTTAGAAGCCATTAAAGCTAATTTTAAATCTAAGCCTATTACCATTACGGTGGAAGAAGAACTGGACGCTACTGCTTTTTTAATGGCTAACCCTATTAATAAGGCTACAATTTTAAAATCTATTGAACAGGATAAAAATGGCGAACATATTTTAATTAAGCATAACGATTTATGAAAGATTACCTTTTTACCCCAATAGCTTTTGAAGAATACAACGACTGGCAAATAGAAAATAAACAGGTTTTTAATAGACTTAAAAAATTGATTAAAGAAACAGCTAGAACCCCTTTTGTTGGTACTGGTAAGCCCGAAGCTTTAAAGCATGACTATTCTGGGTATTGGTCTCGTAGAATTACTGATGAACACAGGCTCATCTATAAAGTAGAAGACAATTTTATTAGAATCATTTCTTGTAAATCGCATTATAAATAAAAGTAACAATTTTACTCTCTTATATATTTATTGCTTCCCCACAACATGTCGTTGGTACGCCTGCTGCACATTTCCCGCCCTTTGATACCAAACGACTGCAATCACTCTAAAGGCGCACTAACTTCGGAAAAAATAAGGTTTTGAACTGTGGTACTAAATTATATTTCTACTAAGGTTTAAAACCATCTAAATTTTTTACTATTAGTTTTTTAAAAATTAAGGACAAAAGTTTTACATTTGAATATCTTGACAGAGGAAGAAACCATAGAAAAAGCGAATAAATCCAAAGTGCCAATTATTGTTTTGGATAAAAGACTAGAAAAATTTCGAGAAAAAGTATTGTTTCCAGAAAAACTTAAAAGAGCGAACGAAATTTTGGCTAAGACAGGATTGCCAAAAATGATAAAGAAGTAGTAAAGGATTTCTACTTACTCTTTTTTATAGCTTGAATGCTATCTGTATTTTTGAATAGATTTATTAAATATTCCTGTCCCATTCTGCACGAATTTTATTGATGTGACTATCAAATTTTTCGCCTTCTTCTTAATTCAGTATCCCAAAAAAATCGCAAGGCTTTTTTTATACAATACTTTAGAGGTATTTGTTTTTATTTCTTCATCAATATAAAAAAGCACATGAACTACTTTTCCAATATAATCTGTTGGCAGTGAAACAGCCATATCAAAACTACTTTCTTTTGGCCTTACAATAGTTTGTACCATATCTTTTAAGTTTAATTTAAAGTTATGCCAAAGTGAAATATTAAATAGTCCAAAATCCCTCCTCAAAAATATAGCTATAAGCACATGTAGATTTCACGATAGTTTCATTTACAGTTTTTGCCTCT
>JAYSOC010000403.1:0-3655 GCA_043723285.1 Ferruginibacter sp.
TGCAAAATATATTTAAAAAATATTTTAAGAATGCAAACAAAAAATAATTACAACCAATACAAAACCACCCTTCAAAAAATTGCCGATATCAAATACGCATCTGCTGTTTTACAGTGGGATCAAGAAACATATCTCCCAAAAAATGGTAACGACGCAAGAGGCAGGCAAATAGCTACGCTAAACGAATTGGCGCATGAAAAGTTTACGGATGAAAAGTTTGGAGAATTATTAAACGAACTTTCTGCACAAGAAAATTTAAGCGATAAAGAAAAAAGAAATGTGCAATTAAGCCTTGAAGATTTTAATAAAAATAAAAAATTACCATCCACTTTTGTACGCCAAATGAGTGAAGCGGTAAACAAAAGTTTTCATGCGTGGATACAAGCACGCAAAGAAAATAATTTTGCCATTTTTGAAAATCCTTTGCAAGAAATTATCAATTTAAAAAAGCAAGAAGCAGAATTATTAGGGTATGAAAAACATCCATACGATGCACTCATGAACGATTACGACAAAGGTTTAACAACAACAATCGTTGATAAATTATTTGAAGATCTTCGCCCACAATTATCAGCTTTGCTAGAAAAAATTGCTGCAAAACCACAAATAGATAATTCATTTTTGCATCAATATTTTGATAAAACAACACAGTGGAATGTAGGCATGGAAATATTGAAAAGAATGCATTTTAATTTTGATGCAGGCAGGCAAGATATTAGCGAACATCCTTTTACCACTAATTTTTGTAGTCAAGATGTAAGAGTAACTACAAGAATAAATGAAAACGATTTTAGTAATATGCTTTGGAGTTGCATACACGAGGGTGGGCATGCGTTGTATGAGCAAGGTTTGCCAGCAGAAGAATATGGAATGCCACTTGGAGAATATTGCAGCCTTAGTATTCATGAAAGTCAGAGCCGTTTATGGGAAAATTGTATAGGTCGAGGAAAACCCTTTTGGCAACACAATTATGGATTTTTACAAAAAAGCTTTCCTCAACAGTTAAACAATATGCCACTTGAAAAATTTTACAAAGCTATCAACAAAGTTCAACCCTCTCTCATACGTACAGAGGCAGACGAACTCACTTATCACTTTCATGTAATGATACGCTACGAAATAGAAAAGTTATTAATAGAAGGCACGATAGTTGCAAAGGAAATACCAAACTATTGGAATGCATTGTATAAAAAGTATTTAGGCATAACCGTACCCGACGATGTGCAAGGTTGCTTACAAGATGTGCATTGGAGCCATGGTAGCTTTGGCTATTTTGCAACGTATAGCATTGGTAGTTTGTATGCGGCCCAATTTTATGCCAGTATTGCACAAACCAATCCAAACCTACAAGCAGAAATAGAAATTGGGAATATAGCCCAAATAAACGAATGGTTGAAAATAAATATATATCCTCATGGAAGATTCTACAATTCACAAAGTTTATGTACATTTGCGACCAACAAATCATTGGATAGTAATTATTTCATAGATTATGCAACCGCAAAATTTGGACTAATATATGGCTTGTAAACTACTTCATTTACAAGAAATTAATAAAAATTGACATGTATTAAATTGCTGTTTCTTACGCTTACTTCTTGCATATTTTGAAATAACTTATATATAGTTGTTTTACAGCACCATTACGAAAAAAAGTATTTCGTTTTTTTGTGAGTGTTTACACAATATTTTTTACAAAAATGAGTTATAGTAGTTGAGATTAATACTCAAATAGTGCAATTTTTTAATAACCATACCACAATTTACCCCAAACTAAGCACAAATTCGCTGTGCAAAAAAGTATTTTTAGTTACTTTTTTGTACCTTATTAGTTTTGTGGCTTCAGCTCAGTTGAAGGCAAAATTTGGCGCTTTGCCAGATTCTGGTTGTGCGCCATTAATTGTAAATTTTCATGATTCTTCAACTGGTAATCCTGTTTCATGGGAATGGACTTTTGTAGGGTCGGGTACTTCTGCTTTGCAAAATCCTTCTGCAACATATTTTAATCCTGGTACATTTACTGTAAAATTAATTGTAACTAATGCTGCGGGTGTAAAAGACACACTCGTTCAGCAACAATATATAAAAGTTTTTGCACAACCTACAATAAATTTTACTGCCACTCCCCGCAATGGCTGTTTTCCTTTACCAGTATGTTTTTCTGACAATAGCATTGCTGGTGCTGGTATAATAACAAATTGGTTGTGGGATTTTGGAGATGGTACTAGTTCAACTTTACAAAATCCATGTCATACATACACTGCATCTGGCAATTACAATGTTTCGCTTAAAGTAACTAATTCTAAAGGTTGTTATAAAACAAAAACACAAATAAATTATATAAATATTAATACTGGGGTTCATGCAGCTTTTACCAATAGTTCTCCTACAGGTTGTACAGTACCAGAAACCATTAATTTTCAAAATCAATCTACAGGCACAGGTTTGTTAACTTATCTGTGGAACTTTGGTGATGGCCTTGGGCTTACATCTACGTCAACCTTAACTTCTCCTACGCATACTTATGCAACAGCAGGTGTATATACGGTACAGCTTATAGTTACAAATGCTTCAGGTTGTAAGGATACTATTAGGCATACCGATTCTATAGTTGTAGGATTGGTAAATGCTAATTTTACTATTCCTGCAACAGCATGTGTTGGTTCGTCATTTTCTTTAATAAATACATCTGGGCCTACACCCGCATCAGCCATTTGGCGTTTTGATGATTTGACTACCCAAACTGGTATTAATACTACTCATTCATTTGCTACACCAGGTCTTCATTCAGTAAAATTAGTATCTAATTTTGGAGCTTGTTCAGATTCTATTGTGCATACAATAAATGTGCTACCAAAACCATCAACGGCATTTACTGGAGATGTATTGGTTGCATGTAAACCGCCACTAACTGTAAATTTTAATAACACTACAACTGGTGCAGTAAGTTACGAGTGGCATTTTGGTGATGGTGGTACATCTACCCAGCAAAATCCTACTTATACTTATAATGCAACTGGTTTTTTTACCGATACTCTTATTACAACTAATGCAAATGGTTGTAAGGATACTCTTATAAAAACAGATTATATAAAAATAAAAGCTCCAACAGTTACTATAAATAATTTACCACAACAAGGCTGTGCACCTTTAGCATGGACATTTAGTAGCACTCCAAATTCTGTTGTGCCAATAATTGGATACGAATGGTTTTCTAACGGAGTATTATTTTCTACAGCATCTAACCCAAGTCATATTTTTCCAGTTGGAGACTATGATATAAAATTAGTTGTAACAACTGTGGGTGGATGTACAGATACAGTAATTGTGCCTAAAGGAATAAAAGCGGCATTGAAACCAGTGCCATTATTTACGGCTAATCCTAGAGTGGTTTGTGCATTTAATCCTGTAAATTTTACAAATTTAAGTACTGGTGCAATAACTGATACGTTATGGTTATTTGGTGATGGTGCATCATCTACAGAATCTAACCCTACTCATAATTATGAAGATACTGGTTATTTTACAGTTACACTTATCGTAGGGAATAATGGATGTAAAGACACTTTAAAATTTGTAAATTATATTTATGTAACACCTCCAATTGCAAAATTTAATGTTATTAAAAATTGTAATCAACATTATATAAGAACAT
>JAYSOC010000404.1:0-9175 GCA_043723285.1 Ferruginibacter sp.
TGCGGGTATTCATTGGAATGTATATAGAACTACAAGCGGAGATCCTACTACTACTTCAGATGCTGCATGGGATGGCACTCTTAGTGGCGGCTTTATTTCTGCCTCCACTTCATCTTTACCAGCATCATTATCTGCAGGTTCAAGTTCATTATGGATTTTTTCTACTTCAGATGCTATAGATCCTGAAAAAGGAAATGGACGATTTGTTTGTGGTCCTAATGTAAGTACTGTACCATTGATTAAAACTGCTTTGTACAATAGAACACTTTGGACAGTAAATGATAATGATGTGCCTGCTGTAGGATTTATTATACCCACAGGTTGTAATTATTTAGGCATAATTGTTCCTATTAAACTCATCAGCTTCCAAGCACAAAATATATTAACTGATGTACAACTCAATTGGAGTGCTACAGATCAAACAGATTTTAGTCATTTTAAATTGGAGCGCTCTTTTGATGGAAATGATTTTAAATATTTAACTACCATTGCAGCTTTACATGGCACTGGCAATATTGATTATACTTATACAGATAAAGCAATCTTAAAAGCAAATGAAAGTACAATTTACTATCGTTTAAAAATGGTAGATGTAGATGGAAAAATAACCTACTCCGATATTGTAAAACTAAGCAATGGCAAACCAAAAGATTTTGAAATAACCAATTTTCAAAACCCTTTAGTAGGCAACAAAATCAATTTTGCATTATTAACTAAGACAAACCAACTAGCATTATTTTCTATTACAGATTTGTATGGAAGACAGTTGTATATAATGCAGCAGAATTGTAATGCAGGGAGGAATCAAATTTCTTTTCCTGATAACCTTTCATTAGCTAATGGTATTTATTTTTTAAATATTCAGTTAGATAATGAACCCAAGAAAAGTGTAAAGTTTGTAAAAAATTAATTGTACAAAATAATTATAATAGCTAATAAATTTTTTATAGATTTATTAGCTATTTTTATTTATGGTTATTGTAATTTAAAAATGGTAAAAACCAAAGCATAATTGTTGAAGATGAATAACTCTTTTTTAGATGATGTGCAATTAAGATCATAATTTATTGTTTAAATACGTTTAATACACAATCTTGTTCTCCTCTAAATTAATATGCAAAAAATGGGCAACGAAATTTCTTTAGCATCATCAGAAGATGACGGAACTTTAGGCATAAAACATTTAAAACGCTACTGGCAAAAATGCCAACTCAAAAAAATAAATGCAATAGAACCGAATGCATTTGCAGAAGAATGGAACAATGATATTACTTTGTTAGCAGCACTAGGCTTGGGATTAGAACAGACATTAAAATATGTTTTTAACAGTTCTGGCAATTTTGAAGAATTTGAAAAATGGATTTTATCGGTAAACAACCAATTGTTAAATACAGAAAAAATTAAAGTGTTTAATAATGCTATTATACATGAACATTTAACTACAAAAAATGAAATAGAAAATGTACTTGCAACCGCAGATATAGACTTTTGGGAAGAAAATGGATACGTAATAATTAGAAATGCTATATCAATAAATGATTGCAAAGCTACAGTGAATTTAATTTGTAATTTCTTGGAAATAGATGAACATGATGAATTAACATGGTACAAGCCTAACGAAAACAAACAAGGCATAATGGTACAATTATTTCAAGATGCACAGCTAGAAAAAAATAGAAAATCTATTAAAATTCGTAAAGCATATGAGCAACTTTGGCAACGAAAAGATATTTGGGTAAATGCAGATAGAGTTGGCTTTAATCCGCCAGAAACAGATGATTGGCAATTTCCTGGTCCTAAACTTCACTGGGATGTAAGCTTGGCACAGCCTATTCCATTTGGGTTGCAGGGTATTTTATATTTGACAGATACAAAAGAAGACCAAGGTGCATTTTCTTTGGTGCCAGGCTTTCAAAATAAAATAGGGAATTGGTTAAAAGAACTTCCAGAAACAGCTAATCCTCGAAATGAAAATTTGTATGCATTAGGTGTAAAAGGTATAGAAGCAAATGCTGGCGATTTTATTATTTGGCATCACGCATTGCCACATGGCAGTAGTATAAATACATCCGATAAGCCACGTTTTGTACAATATATAAATTATGCACCCATTGATGCCGAGATAAGAGATAAATGGATTTAGTGCTTACTGTCTTAGCCAATGTAGCATTATAGGATATGCTGGTTTTCCATGTTCTGCTGCATTTTTATCTTCCAATGTCATACCAACCCATTGCAACATAGGTACGCCAAAATATTGTTTGTTCTCAAAATTTTCTGCAATGCTACTTCCCCCACCTTTATATCCATCATCATGAAAAACAAAACGAGAATCTATTCCTAAATGCACACATACTGCATAGCTCCAAGCAATCGTCATCATTTCTTCTGCTTCTCTTTGTGGGCGCAATGCAATATCATGTTCATTTAATGTAGCTCTATCTTCTGGCGGCACTACAGCTAAATGCCCTGCCTCATGTAAAATATCTCCTGGGTATTTTAATTTTTCTTTATCAATAATAAGACCACCGTTTTCAATACTTATACCTGGTAAAAAACAATCTGTTTCTATATTGCAGTACTGAATACTGACGCCAATAGATTGTAAAAATGAAATAACGCTATCCAAATTATTTTGTACTTCAATACTATATTTTATCATTCTTCTTATTTCTTAAAACATTAAATTAATCAATTATTTTTTCAAATGAAAATCCTGGATGTTTATCAATATTATACTTTATTTTAAATGATATGGGAAAATGTAAATCGTTTATTTGAGCAATCGGAAAAGGAACGGTTAAGCTCGTTTCATTATAACACAATACTATATTTTTATACAATCTAATGTACGTTAATAGTGATAACTCAGAAAATTTATTGTCAGGTTTTGAAGAGATTTTTAAAGTAATACCATCAGAAAAAATGGGCAATTTATTTTTATTCTTATTTAGCCCAAATGCTGAACAGGCATTAAAATTTACCAATTCTTGAATACATTCATGTTCAAACATTTTGGTTTCGCTTTTACCCTTATATGCAAAATCTACCTTGATAGATTCTGGAATTATTGTTACATCTGTTTTGCATTGCTCCATTAAATTGCTAATGATACTTATTTGTGGTTCTTTGTCTAACGCAGGTTTCATAGTTTCAGAAACTAAAATATCTACTTGGTTTTTATCTTTTAAACTATACGTACTTGCATCGGTTTGTATTACATCTACTATATAATTTTCTATCTCCAATTTATGTATTATTTTTTTTAAATGCAATATGCTTTCTTCATTTATTTCAAGTAAAATAAATTGAACCTGCTCTGCAGTAAAAATAGTAGTAAGTGGTATTATAAGGCTTGCAAATGGTCCGGTGCCTGCATATAAAACAATAACAGGTTTAGCATTTATTGCTATCTTATCTTCAACAGCTTGTTTAATAGCCAGTATGAAATTTCTTGTTCGTATAAAATCTATGATACAAAATGCTGCAGCATCTGTAGATACAGCTAAGCCAAAATTTGTTTGAATATGCTCAAGTTTTTTATCATAGTCGTTTTTATTGCTAGATAAATTATTGAAATAATGATACAATTCATTTGCGGCATCCCTTGCGTTGCTGTAATTAATGGGCTCAGCAATTAATTTTTCTGTAATTTTTTTTAATGTAAATAGCATTAATTTTTAACTATTAAATTATTTTACTACAGGCATTGGGGCACTTTCATCAACCCATAAATCTTTGTATTCATCTTTCCAATCAAATTTAAAACGGCGATGGCTCCATAAATAATTAGCTGGGTCTTGTTGTATCGTTTTTTCTAAAATATTTCGGTAAAGATTTGTAAGTTCGCCTTCTTTTGTCTTATCTCCTGCTTCACAAAGAAGTGTTGAATTAAATTGATAATGCCCACGTTTAATTTTTTTAAAACCAACATAAACTACTGCAGCTTTGTTTTTAATTGCACCTTTTTCGGGTCCGGTAACAAATGGTGTTGGTCGTCCAAAAAAGTTTAACCAATATCCGCTTGCAGGGTTACTAGGGTTTTGGTCTGCTGCCAACCCAAGTACATATTGTTTCTCAAACACATTGTGCATTTTGTTTTTAAAATCGGGAGCACTTATTAAAATAGTACCATAACGCCTTCTAAAATTTAAAAATATAGTTTCAATTGCCTTGTTTGATATGGGTCCATAAATACCTACAAATGGAATTTTTAAATGCAGTGCATATAATAAATTTGCATACTCCCAATTAAATTGATGTCCTACCATTATATTTAAATTATAGCCTTTATTAATTAAACTATTTATTAAATCAAAATCGCCAGTGCTTCTTTTTATTAATTGTTTTTTTGAAATAGAAATAAATTTTAGAGATTCAATAAAATTATCTGTAAAATATTGATAGAATTTTTTTGCAATTTCTTTTCTTTCTTCATCTGTCTTTTCTGGAAATGCTATTTTTAAATTATTGAATACAATATCTTTTCTATACTTAACAGCATGAAATAATATAACAGCAAAAAAATCGCTTATGCCATATAAAATAAAAAAAGGCAGTAGCGAAAATAAATACATTATAGGGTAAATGATGTAGTACATGTTTTAATAAATATGCTGCAATGTATGATAGCAAATTGTTTTAACAATATTACTGAATCTATTGCATAATCTAATGTATAATATAAGTTGAATAATGGTATGTCGATGAAGTGAGTGACACAACGATGATGACCATAGCTGCTACTTAGCTCACCCAATAATTATTTTTGCAAAAAATAATTATTGGGTATTATCATAAAATTGTATTCTGCAATATTGTTTGTTTGTTTGGAAAATCTGTATTGAAATGTAAACCTCTGCTTTCCTTGCGCAGCTCGGCACTTTTTATAATGAGGTACGAAACGGTAATCATATTTCTCAATTCGCAAAGCTGAGGCGATACTGCAGTGCGCTCATACAAATATTCTGTTTCTTCGTGCAGCAAATCTATTCTGCGATTGGCTCTGTGTAATCGCTCGTTGTTGCGCACAATACCCACGTAGTCGCTCATGAGGAGTTTCATTTCTTTCAAGCTCTGTGTTATCAAAATCATTTCCTTGGGAGCAGTTGTGCCAGCTGCATTCCAGTCTGGTATTTTGCTTTCTGTAGCGGTGGTAATATTTTCTTTAAAAGTTTTTAGTGTATCAATAAATGCACGATGCGCAAAAACCATAGCTTCTAGTAACGAATTACTTGCCAATCTGTTTGCACCGTGTAAGCCGGTGCTGGCGCACTCTCCGGCTGCGTATAAATTTTTTATGCTCGTTTTTGCATGCTCATCGGTTTTTACACCACCGCAACTATAATGTGCAGCTGGCGATACTGGAATCATATTTTTGGCAACATCTATACCAATGCTCAAACATTTTGCATGTATGTTTGGAAAGTGTTCTTTAAATTTTTCTTGATTCATATGCGTACAATCCAAATACACAAACTCAGTTCCATTTATTTTCATTTCATTATCTATTGCACGAGCTACAATATCTCTTGGTGCTAAATCTTTTCTTGCATCATAGCGCTCCATAAATGCTTCGCCATTTGCATTACGTAAAATTCCACCATCGCCACGTACTGCTTCTGTTATTAAAAAAGAATGGCCACGTACGCCTGCTTCATACAAAGCTGTTGGATGAAATTGTATAAACTCAATATTTTCTATTCTGCCTTTTGCTCTGTACACCATAGCCACGCCATCTCCTGTGGCAATGGCAGGGTTTGTAGTGCTACGATACACTTGCCCATTACCACCAGTGGCAAGCAATGTAATATTTGCAATAATTTTTTCTATTTTGTTGGTGGCAAGGTTTAAAACATACACGCCATAGCATTCAATATAGGGCGTGCTTTTTGTAACCAAATACCCGAGGTGATGTTGTGTAATAATATCCAACACAAAACAATGGCTTATTAAATGAATGTTGCTGCATTTTTTTATGGCTTCTAGCAAAGCTCTTTCCATTTCTTTTCCTGTTACATCTTTGTGGTGCAAAATTCTATTTTCGCTGTGGCCTCCTTCTTTGCCGAGTCTATAATCACCATCGGGGTCTTTATCAAAATTTGCACCCCAGGCTATAAGTTCGTTTATTCTATCCACACCTTCTTTTACTACAATCTCTACCACATGCGGGTTACAAAGTCCATCGCCGGCTATCAACGTATCTTTTATATGTTTTGCAAAACTATCTTCGCTAAAATTGGTAACGCCTGCAATGCCGCCTTGGGCATACTTTGTATTGGTTTCGTCGCTTTGGGTTTTGGTGAGAATGGTAATTTTTTTATCCGGCATTTCTTGTGCTACCTTAAGCGCATACGTAAGCCCTGCTATGCCTGAACCAATTACTAAAATATCTGTTTGCATGTAAAAAATTTAAATAAATATACGATGATAATTTGATGTAGTTTTTGTTGCTATCAACAAAGAAAGAGAAAGTAAGTTTGTAATAAATCAATCAATTTCATGGTTAATATTAATGAAGACACTTTGAATTAAATTTCATGAGCCGATTTATTAACTTATTCGGCTCAAAGATTCGAAAAAAATGAGCCGAATAGGTGTTCTATTCGGCTCATTATATTTATCTATTATTGAAAATATATATTTTATTGTTCTACAATTATCAAATTACTTTCTTGTAGCTATGGTAATATTGCTCTTAGTTTTAAATTGAATTTTTTTATTGCACCACTTACATTGGAAATTGAATAATCTATTTTATAAGTAATATAATTTCATTCTCCTGGATGATATGTTTTCTCTGCATGTTTTTTTACATCATCTCTATAAAACAATACATCTTTAAATTTCCCTTTAGTGTACATCTCTAATTGATCTGTAAAGTGAGGCGATGAAGGATTACCACTATTGCCACCAGCTAATAAAGATTTAGCTTTTATTTTTTTACCAAACTCCACAGCACAAACAAAACTGTTACCATGATAACCGTATCTTTTTTTTGTGCCTTCATAATATTTGCTATTGTACGAGGGTAGCATGCCCCAAAGTGCAGATGCAAAAGCTACAGGGTTGCTCTGTTCATTATCATTGTATTGCTCATTAATATCAGATGAAATTCTTTGGTAACGATTAATTTCGCCCCATGGTATTTGCCACATGCCCCATTTGTTTTTTAATTCATTTACAACTTCTATTAAAGGCAAGAGCATTTCTTTGGTGGTAGCGGTAGCTGCAAATTTTTTGGTAGTGGCTACTTGGTCAGGCTCACCTTCGCCAATATAAATTTTACGAATAGTTGCATTTAATTTTTGTGCCCATTCTATGGCAAGTGTTGTAGCCACTGAATTTTCTGCTACACGATAATCCCAATTTTTTAAAATAGCCATTGGTTCTTTTAATTGTGTAAACAAACTATCAGTTGGAGAAATGTTTTTTTCGTACAAGTTTACAAGAGCTGGAATTAATATTTCAAAAGCACTTAAATAAGTATCGTAACCAGTAGCAATTGTTTTGTCGATGGTAAAATTATTTTGACCACCCAATAATTTTGCTGCATTTATTCCTCTAAAATTTTCACCATCTGGCGCCATGTAGTTTGGATAATTTTCTTTTTTAGGGCTACTGTTTCCCGAAACGGTGTATGGTGTAGAATTGCAATTTTGTATCCATCCGCTTGCAGGATTATACACGTGCACAATCTCATCTAGTGTATGTAAACCTTGCCATTCAGTTTCTGTTGTTGTGCCATCTACAGCTTTGCTCCAGTTTATTGTTGCATCTCTACGAGGCACATAATTTCCATGCCAGTAAGCAATATTACCTTTATCATCTGCAAATACGGTGTTGTTAGATGTGTTAGCAAGCAGCGACATATTTTTTTTATAATCTTCCAACCCTTTGGTTTTTGTGCGCAAAAAACTTTGCATCAAACTTTTTAAAGAGCGGTTATAGCCTCGTACACTTATCCATTTATTATTTTGGCTGCCCATAATTGGACCATGATGGGTGTAGTATGCAGTAATAATTTTTGTTTGAATAGCATCATCTTTTTTGTAATGCAGCGTTATTAATTTTTCGCTAACAGGCAATAGTTTTTTATTATATTCATAAAAAAGTTTACCATTATTTTTTTTTACTTTTTCAATATACATGTCTGCAACATCTACTGCGCTGCTGGTGTGCATCCATCCGCAATGTTCATTAAAACCTTGGTACACAAAAATCTGACCCCATGTTACAGCACCATACACATTTAAACCTTCATTGCTTGTTACATGTACTTCTGGTCTAAAATAAAATGTAACATGTGGGTTAATATATAAGATAGCATTGCCTGATGCTGTTTTGGAAGGCGCTAAGGCAAAGCCATTGGAACCAGTTGTATTTTCTTCAAATACTTTTGCTTTTGCAACTATTGGCGCTTTGCCATCGAGATAAAAATTGTTTACATCTGCCTCTGTAATAGTGCCAGTGCTTATGGCGCCAATGCTACCATCTGTCCACAGGAGTGGATACCATGGCTCAAACCTGTTTAGTAATGCAGGTTTCGTTTGTGGGTTTTTATACAAGTAAAAATTTATTCCATCTGCATAAGCATTCAATAATTTCTTTAACCACGCTGGCGATTTTTTATAATCTGCCACGGCATCTGCAGAATCAATAATGAGTTTAATGTATAAATCGTTTTGTAAAAATGTTTCACCTTTTACTTCGGCCATACGACCCATCTTTTCAATATAATTCAATTCTACTCTTTTAAAATCATCTTCGCATTGTGCATATAGCAAACCAAAAACCGCATCTGCATCTGTTTTGCCATAAATATGTGGTATGCCATAATTATCTCTCACAATTGTTACATGCTGCGATTGCTTTTGCCAGCGGGTAATTTCTGTTGCAGAAAATTGTTGTGCTGATATTTGCAGAGGAAATAATAAGAAGAAGAAATATTTTTTCATGACCTTTTTTTTGCTTTGTAAATGTAGGTTTCTTTTGTAGGAATTATTGTAGCTTCCTTTACTTAACACAAAGCTGTGTATATTTCTTCTACTATTTTTATTAAAAGTATATAGTTTATAATTTAATTGCAAAAATGAATGAATAGGATATTTTTATACTAAAAAATGAATAACAAATTGCTAAAAACAGTATATTGCTTTGATATTTATTAAAATGG
>JAYSOC010000405.1:0-3631 GCA_043723285.1 Ferruginibacter sp.
GATACAAGGCCACAAGTAAAAGAAGAAGTAATGAGCCTTGGTGCAAAGTTTGTAGAAGTAGAAGGTGCCGCAGATGCAGCAAAGGCAGGTGGTTATGCAGTAGAGCAAACAGAGGAATTTATGGCTAGACAAAAAGCACGCATTGCGGAGAGTGTTGCAAAGAGTGATATCATAATTACAACTGCAGCTATCCCAGGTAAAAAAGCACCCATATTAATTACTGAAGAAATGTTGCATAGCATGAAAAGCGGCTCTGTAATTATAGATTTAGCTGCTTCTACAGGTGGCAATACATCGCATACAAAAAATAATGAAACAGTTTATTTAAATGGAGTTTCTATTATAGGAAATTCTTCACTAGCAGCGGATATGCCTAGCGATGCTAGTAAATTATATGGAAAAAATATTTTAAACTTTTTGCAATTAATAATAGACAAAGAAGGAGAGATTAATTTAAATTTTGAAGATGATCTGGTAAAAGGTACGTGTATTACCCATGGTGGAGTTATTACAAATGAGAGAGTGATGCAAGCAGTTCAAAGTTAAAATACTCTAATTGAAAATTGTAAGGCTGAGTTTGTCGAAGCCGGGGCTATTCAGAATTTAAGCCTCTGTTATAAACTCACTCGCCTTCGACAAGCTCAGGCTGACATCAAAATTATTCAACCATTTAACAATAAAAAAATTCAACAATAAAGCAATTTAACAATGCAACAATTATTTTCTTTCTTCACAGCTCACCAACAAATCATCTACATGGTAATCCTAATGATATTCCTAGGAATAGAAGTAATAGGACGAGTACCAAGCGTACTACACACGCCGCTTATGAGCGGAGCCAATGCCATACATGGCGTAGTTATTATTGGTGCACTCATTGTAATGGGCGAAGCAGCAACAGATAATTATGTGGCATTGATCTTAGGATTTTTAGCAGTTGTGCTTGGTACATTAAATGTTGTTGGCGGTTTTGTAGTTACAGATAGAATGCTGGAAATGTTTAAAAAGAAAAAAGCGTAGTTCAGTTGGCAGAAAGCAGTTGGCAGTTTTTTTGTGCAAAAAAATACAATCACGAAATTAAATAATGCACTTTCAATTTGAAAACATTATTCATTATAAATTATTAATTATTCATTAAACATGTTTTCATCTATTCTCACTATCATTTATTTAATAGCATCTGTAACATTTATCATTGGTTTAAAAATGTTATCGCACCCCGAAACGGCACGTAAGGGAAATCTAATTGCAGCAGGCGGAATGGGATTAGCAATATTTGGAACTATCTTTTTGTACGAAACATCAGACGGTAATCATCTTGGAAATTTATTGTGGATGTTTGCAGCATTAATGGTTGGTGGAGTGCTTGGTGCTGTTAGTTCACGCAAAGTAAAAATGACGCAGATGCCTGAAATGGTAAGCCTTTTCAATGGTATGGGTGGCGCATGTGCTATGTTGATTTCTTTAATTGAATTTAATAAAATTAGTGGTAGTGAAATAGAATTGGGACATTACATAGCCATCATTTTTGGTTTAGTAATTGGGAGTATTTCTTTTGCAGGGAGTATTATTGCGTATTTAAAATTAAGCGGCAGACAAAAAGATATTAGTTTTAAAGGGCAACACATTTTTAATGCATTATTGTTTCTGATTATTTTAGTAGGTGCAGTGCTTACTTATTTTGCCCCAATAGAAAATGCGCATCTTTATTTTTATTCAACATTTGGGTTAGCAATTTTGTATGGAGTGTTTTTTGTGTTACCCATTGGCGGTGCAGATATGCCAGTAGTTATTTCTTTACTCAATTCTTTAACTGGAGTAGCAGCAGCTTGCGGAGGTTTTTTATATGATAACAAAGCTATGCTTACTGGTGGTATTTTAGTTGGTGCAGCTGGTACATTGCTTACGGTGTTAATGTGCAAAGCCATGAACCGCTCTTTGTTAAATGTAATTATTGGTAATTGGGGTGGAAGCAATGCTGCGTCAGCATCTGCGGATGCAGGTGGAGCTTACAAAGAAGTAACAATAAGCGATGCAGCCATGTTAATGAGTTATGCAAAAAAAGTGGTTATTGTACCCGGTTACGGACTTGCCGTTGCACAAGCACAACATACATGTCATGAGTTAGAAAAAATTCTTACAGAAAAAGGTGTGGAAGTTTCGTACGCTATACATCCGGTTGCAGGTCGTATGCCAGGGCACATGAATGTGTTGCTGGCAGAAGCAGATGTAGCGTACGAAAAATTAGAAGAAATGGAAGATGCCAATGGTAATTTTAAAACTACAGATGTGGTATTGGTTTTAGGCGCTAACGATGTGGTAAACCCTGCTGCAAAAAACGACCCTGCATCGCCAATTTACGGCATGCCAATATTGGAAGTAGAACAAGCAAAAAATGTAATTGTAAATAAGCGCAGTATGAAACCTGGTTATGCAGGTATCGAAAATGCATTGTTCTTCCAACCAAAAACCTCTATGCTTTTTGGCGATGCTAAAAAAGTATTACAAGATTTGTGTGCGGAGGTGAAGGTGAGTTAGACTTTTAGGGTTGTCAACTTTTTAAAAGTGGTATCCGTAAAAACTTTATTATTATTTTTTTGTTAACAAGCTGAAAAGCATCAATCGACTGCATTGGCGACGCTCCGTTCAACGATATCTCATCTATCATCTCTTATCAAAATAGTTGGTTTAGCAATAATTATTTGTACATCACCTAGTTATTCCCACGCACAAAACTATTTTGCCAATCCAGATTTTGAAGAATATAATTTGTGCATAGAATACCAACAACTTTGCTCAGCCGCTGCTTGGTTTTATATACAACCTGCTGCCACACCACTTATCAATTTAAAAATGGTTCCCCAACCATTTAACGGAAGAGATTTATTATTAGTACCAGTAGAAAATGTTTTTACAAAAGTTGCAAAACGTGCTTTTGTTTACACTAAGTTTTGTTGTCCATTACAAAAAGGAAAAAATTATAAACTTACTTTTTACATACATACAGGCGGAAAGAAATTTTATGGAATAGATTTTTACTTTCGCAAAAAAGAATTTTTATCCAATAATTTTTTTGCAGATTCTATACAACCTAGCATTCGTATTGCTATACACGATAGTCTATTAAAAATAAATGAGTGGAATTATGTAGAAACGTTTTACACAGCAACAGTCGATGAACGTTTTTGCCTTGTTGGTAACCTTAGTAAATCCGCTTTTGATTTTAAACCAAACGCAAGAATGAACAAGGCAGGAGATATATTTTATTTTATTGACAATATTTCTTTCTCCTCAGTACTTCCCGAAAAAATTTGTAGCAATTATGATAAGAATATAGAAAAAATATATGCACAACATTTAAGGCATACAGAAAGAACCGAGGTAGAAGAAGAACAAGATGTAGCCGAGTTTATTATCGATACCATAACTGTACCAACCGTTTTTTTTGAAACAGATAATGCTATTTTAAAACCTGCATTTAAAAAATTAATAGATAATCTGCTAATAAAATTTAAAGGAAGAAATATTATAAAAATTGATATTGAAGGCCATACAGATAATACCGGAACCAATGAACGAAATATTATACTTTCGCAAAATAGAGCAGAAGCAGTAATGCGTTATTTTATTT
>JAYSOC010000406.1:0-3615 GCA_043723285.1 Ferruginibacter sp.
GGTACGCCGCCACCACAGGCTATTATCGCATTTTTAAATCTTTCTGTGTTTCTTAATACTGCCGCTTCTTTCTCTCTAAAATAGGCTTCGCCTTTTGTAGCAAATATTTTATCGATGGTTGTTCGTTCTTCTTCCTCAATTAATGTATCTAAATCGTAAAAGGGCACATTATTGTCTTCTGCCCATAACTTTCCCAAATAAGATTTGCCCGCCCCCATAAAACCAGTAAGAAAAATACGCATGGTACAAAGTTAGCAAAACTGTTATTTGTTTGTTGTTTGTTTCTTTTGTTTGGTGTAAGCTTCTTATGTTTGGTGCTTGTTGTTTGGCGTTCGTTGTTTGGTGTTTGAGATTATTATTTAGTTAGTATTTAATTTTTGTATAATTAATTAACCTTTTGAGAAAGCATTTTTTGATGTGGGGATACTATATAGAAATGAAAATCTTTTTTAGGGAAGGTATGAAAGGCTGTAATAAAGAGTGGGAAAAAAAGCAGGATAAGTTTATGAAGTTGACAGCTCCAAAATCTTACAAATACCTAACTGGGTTTCTCTTTGCATTAAACACATAACGTTTTACGTTCATCCAAAAAGCTAGAAAAAAATAAACCAATACAGGTGAGCCAATAGTGGCAAAAGAAAGATAAATAAAATACTTACGAATGGTAGTGGTAGCAATGCCCATGCGCTCACCAATGGCGCTACAAACACCAAAAACATGCCACTCTACGAAATGTTTAAACCTTTTCATATTCATTTATTGCTGCAAATATAATACCGTTGTGTTAAGTTAGTTTAAATTCTTGAAAATGGAGTAATTATTTTAAGTAAATTTGCACAAAAGCAATTTTAAATGCTCGAAAACATACATATACAAAATTTTAGGTGTTTTGAAGATTTTAAAGCCGAGGGTTTTGAAAGGATAAATCTTATTGGTGGAGAAAACAATAGTGGAAAAACATGCTTTTTAGAAGGAATTCAGTGTATAAACATAAACCTGGTAACTATTGCTCAGCAAAGAAATCAAAGTATTCCACTATTATCAATTACTAACTTTAATACTGTATCGAGAGACATAAAAATAAGTTTTAAAAGTGATAAGAATTATGAAAATGAAATCAATCTTTCCGAGACATACACAGATGCAAACAGAGTTGGAGAATTATTAAAAGCTAATATACAATATATAAAAGGTGAGATAAAAAATCCTCAGTTTAAGGTTGCTAAAATTATCAATAAATATGATAGTGCATTTCCTAATCCCTCAATCGTCTCTCTTGTAGAAATATTACAAATGATAGACCCTAAAGTTGAGGGTTTGCATGCTTTAAATGATGACGATTTAGCTATTGTTATTTCAAAACAAGCAATTTCATTAAATGATTTTGGTGATGGTTTTAAATATTTATTAAACTATTTTGTGAATTTTATTGATAAAAAACACAGTGGAGATAGTTCGGAGACAATTTTATTAATAGATGAAGTAGAAAACGGAATTCATTATTCTATTCACTATGATTTTTGGAAAGCAATATTCAAATTGTCGGCTGAGTTAAATGTGCAAGTATTTGCAACGACACATAGTTTAGAAATGATACAACAATTCAATAAAGTTGCAAAGGAAGAAGGTGAAGGTGCATATTTTGAAATGGGTAAAGAATATGAAACAGGAAAGATTTTTGCATTTAAACATGATACCGAATTATTGGAATATGAATTAGAAAAAACAACCTCTACAATACGTGGCTAAAAAAGAAATAAAAAACATTATACTTGTAGAAGGGTTTTCTGATATTAAGTTTTTTGAAACCTTAGTAAAGTTTGAAGATTTAAAAAATCGCACTTCATATTTTGATTCGATTCAGTTTGATGAAATTGGAGGAAGCGATGATTCAAAATTAGAAAAAGCAATTAGAGGATTAATTACAGATTTACGAAAAAGCCCTATTGCAAATTTTGGAATAATATTAGACTTAGATGAGTTTACAAATGATGAAAGGTTATCAAAAATAAAATCAATTTTAGTAGCAATATTTGGAAATGACAAAATTAAAGAACTTGATAAAAATAACTTTACTTTAGCGATAAACGAATTTAAAACTATAAAAGTCTCCTGTCATTTTATAGAAAATGATTTGGTTACCAATTTAGAGTTGCTATTAAAAGAAATAACAACTGTGGATACCATTGCAGCAGATTGTTTGAAACAATGGTATGATTGTGCAATTGCGGCAGGAAGAAAAATCAGAAAAAGTGACTACTTTAAATTTTGGAGAGAAGTATATGTTAGATACGATTATTGTGCTGATAAGAAATTATTAAAGCATTCAAGCGAAAATTGTACTACGGAAAAATCTTTTGACAATTTATTTATAGAAGACAAACCTAAGGCTTGGGATTTTGAAAATGCGGTACTAGACAATCTAAAAAAATACCTTTCTACTTTTTCTAATGCATAATAAAAGCTAAATTGAAATACAAATTTTAAACGGAGCGTCGCCACCGAAGCTCCTAAAAGAACCAACAGCTCGTTAACAAAAAAATAAAAATAACACTATGGCATTCGACATTGCAATGATTAAAAAATTGTACGCAGCTTTTCCTGAAAGAGTAGCCGCTGCAAGAACACTCATTAACAAACCACTTACCCTTACAGAAAAGATTTTGTATGCCCACCTTTGGGAAAACAACCACACTGCGCCTTTTGAAAGAGGTGGGTCGTATGTGGACTTTGCGCCTGACCGTGTAGCCATGCAAGATGCTACGGCGCAAATGGCATTGTTGCAATTTATGCAAAGTGGTCGTACAAAAGTAGCCGTTCCCAGTACGGTGCATTGCGATCATTTGATAGAAGCTAAAGATAATAGTGCGGTAGATTTAAAAAGAGCGGTTACAGAAAGTAGCGAAGTGTATGATTTTCTTTCTTCGGTTTCTAATAAATATGGTATTGGTTTTTGGAAACCAGGTGCCGGTATTATTCACCAAGTGGTGTTAGAAAATTATGCCTTTCCTGGTGGTATGATGATTGGTACAGATAGCCATACCGTAAATGCCGGTGGACTTGGAATGATAGCCATTGGTGTGGGTGGTGCAGATGCTTGTGATGTAATGGCAGGGCTTGCTTGGGAACTTAAAATGCCAAAATTGATTGGTGTAAAATTGACCGGAAAATTAAACGGATGGACATCTGCAAAAGATGTAATATTAAAAGTAGCTGGCATACTTACTGTAAAAGGTGGTACTGGTGCAGTAGTAGAATATTTTGGCGAAGGCGCTACTAGCATGAGTTGTACAGGTAAAGGAACGATTTGTAACATGGGTGCTGAGATTGGTGCTACCACTTCTACTTTTGGATACGACGAAAGCATGAGCCGTTACCTTGGTGCAACTGGGCGTGCAGAAATTGCTACTATGGCCGATGCTATAAAAGAACATTTAACAGGCGATGATGAAGTATATGCAAACCCAGCTGCGTATTTTGACCAAGTAATAGAAATAGATTTGAATACGTTGGAACCGCATTTAAATGGGCCATTTACCCCAGATTTAGCTACACCTATTTCACAAATGAAAGCAGCGGCAGCTGCAAATGGTTGGCCTACAAAAATTGAAGTAG
>JAYSOC010000407.1:0-9129 GCA_043723285.1 Ferruginibacter sp.
GCTTCTTCTTTTGCAGCGGATGTACTTAACACAGTAACCTCTGCGCCAAATGCAACACCAAACTTTACAGCCATATGGCCAAGACCACCAAGCCCAAGCACTGCAAGTTTATGTCCTTTACCAACTTTCCAATGGCGGAGTGGAAAGTAAGTTGTAATGCCAGCACAAAGCAATGGCGCTACTGCTGCTAAAGATAATTTATCTGAAATATGCAAAGCAAAATCTTCGTGTACTACAATGTTATTTGAGTAACCACCATAAGTTGGCAGACCATCTTTTCCTTTTCCATTATAGGTACCTACATTTCCTTTTGTGCAATATTGTTCCAAATCATTTTTGCAATTTTCGCAGGTTCTGCATGAGTCCACCATGCAGCCAATACCTGCAAGATTACCCACAGAAAACTTTTTTACATCTGCACCTACTTTTAAAATGCTACCAACAATTTCGTGCCCGGGCACCATAGGAAATATACCAGGAAACCAATCGTTTTTTATTTGGTGAAGATCGGAATGGCAAACACCACAGTACGCAATATTTATTTGCACATCATTAGGTCCTACTTCTCTTCTTTCAAAATTCCATGGAGCTAGGTCTGTTTCTGCATTTTGTGCAGCATATCCTTTAGTTTGTATCATATAATTTTTTTAAATGATTATGTATTTTGTTTGCCAACATTGTAAAGGTATTGCAGACATGTGGTTGTTGAAAATAATTTATTTTTAAAAGTAGAGCGGTTAAGAAAAAATATCAGTATGTATGATCATATCGTTTGTAATGATTAAGGATATAGATTATATTGCAAAATAATATTTTATTTTAATAGTTTTTTAATTTATTCTATGAAAAAAATACTTTTCATTACCCTTGTACTTGCTTTTGTAATAGAAGCTACGCTTACTTTTCTTTGTTTTTTTATGCCAGAAAAAGCCATTGAATTATTTGGCATGCATTATAGTGAGCAATTTGCATTTTTAGGTTTTATTATTTCGTGGTTTTTATTGCTTGTATCTTGTCTTATTGGTTATGCAATATATCTGCTACAAACAAATAAAGTAGGAAGTAGAGCC
Organism: Ferruginibacter sp.; assembly: GCA_043723285.1. Taxonomy (GTDB): domain Bacteria; phylum Bacteroidota; class Bacteroidia; order Chitinophagales; family Chitinophagaceae; genus Ferruginibacter. Next base: position 1,071 of record JAYSOC010000407.1, read on the forward strand.
ATCATTAATATTCTTGGGTTTTGGTGGGTGGCTCTTGGTATTGCTGTGTATGCAGCGTACGACAAGTTGGATAATTTGCTGATGGATAGTTTGAAAGGAATGTTGTTATTGGGACTTAATTATTTTTACAATGAAGATGGCGCAACAAAAAAATATAAGAAATAATTATTTTTTACAGTTTCGAAAACAGAATATTTTAGCTACTAATGCAAAAACCAAACACTACTACAATATTGCAAAGCTGGAAGGATGCTTTTGCGGACAAAATTTTTAAACAAAAGTTTTTAGGAACTTTTATTTTATTCATTATTGTGCTTATTTTTTTACCCTTCTTTTTTCAATACATAGAAAAAAGAAATGGAATAATTTTAAACGACTTTATTTTAAAAAGCATACAACCAGTAGATGTTTCTATAGCCATTTTTTTTATGATTTGGGCTATAAGTATTTTAATGTTAGTACGAGCTATCCAAAAACCTACCATATTTATTTTACTGCTTACTTCTTTTACACTCCTTACTGTTAGCAGAATTTTTAGTATTTATTTTGTTGTTTTGAATCCACCAGCTAATCTTATCATTTTAAAAGACCCATTAAGTAATTTTTTTTATGGTGCTACTTATATTACCAAAGATCTTTTTTATTCGGGTCATACTGCCACTATGTTTTTAATGTTTTTATGTTTAGAGAAAAAAATAGAAAAATGGATGGCTTTAGCAGCAAGCATATTAGTTGGTGTTTTAGTGTTGGTGCAGCATGTGCATTATAGTGTAGATGTTTTAGTTGCACCAGTTTTTACATATATAATTTATCGTTTTGCTAAGTATTGGGTAACTAAAAAATAATTTAAATTTATATGAGTTGTTATATTTGCTTTTTTTAGATAAAATTCTTAACTAAATGCTTACTTTTGAGCAAATAATATGACAATTATTTTGAAATAAAATCCCCTGAACTTTAAAATCAATTTTGTATTAATGAGTAGGATAGAAAAAACATATTTTACACTTGGCAATGAAATAACAAAGGAGCAACTTCATTTTTTTGAAAAAAACGGTTTTATATTATTTAAAAACTTTTTATCGAAAGAGAATACCAATTTATATAAAAGTGAAATGGAAAGGGTTGGATCACTTTGGATTTCTGAAGGATTTGAAAAAATAAATGGAATTCCTATTAAATATGGTAAAGATGAAAATGGGAATAAAATTGTTCAACGGTTTTGTTTTCTTTCGCAATACAGCGAGCCATTGCAAGAATTATTACAATCTCCATCCTTGCACTCTCTCATAAAATTTTTAGAACCATATGAAGGTAGGATTGGAGGAAATGAAAAAGACGGATTGGTACTAAATAATTATTTGCGTACGCCAGAAAGTAAGTTTACCCATATGGGTTGGCATACAGATAGCCCAAGGGATTTATTTATGGGGCAACGTATAATGCCGATGTTAAATATAGGCATACATTTAGATGATTGTCCATTTGCAAATGGTGGACTTCGTTTGTTACCAGGCACGCATAAGCAAGGTTTTTTTAAACTTATGTTTGGCAAAAAATATTATATTGATAACACTGCCGACAAACATGAAATAGGGTTTGATATAGAAGAAGGCGATCTTACAATACATGATGGAAGAATTTGGCATAGAGTAGAGCCATCTCCTTTTACTGGCAAAAAAAGCCAGCGAAGAGTAATGTATGTTCCTGCAGTAACTGGTGCATATAAGCCAAAAACGATCGATAGCAAAACACCATTTTATCATCGCTTTAGTAAAAAAGCGCATCACTAATTTCCTTTAATTTTATTACTAAATGAGCTACGCACTTGTTACAGGATCCAGTAAAGGAATTGGAAAAGCTATTGCTATTGAACTTGCAAAGAAAAAAATAGATTTACTTTTAGCAGCTCGCTCTGGCGATTTATTAAAATCTATTGCCGAAGAAATTAGAAATAATTATGGAGTGAAAGTAGATTATTTAGCTATTGATTTTACTGAAGCTGCATCTGTAAAAACTTTGTATGAATGGTGCAAAAAAAATAATTACGAAGTAGATATTTTAGTAAACAATGCAGGGTATGGGCTTAGCGGCTCATTTGGAAAATATTCGGCAGAAGCTTACAATAACATGTTGCAAATTAATATTTTTTCGTTAGTAAATTTAACCTATCTTTTTTTAGATGATTTTAAAAAAAAGCAACAAACCTATATTTTAAATATTGCCAGTACAACAGCGTATCAATCTGTGCCTGGTTTTGCATTGTATGCCGCCTCCAAATCTTTTTTGCGTAGTTTTAGTAGATCATTAACTTACGAGTTGCGTAAAACAAATGTATCTGTTACATGCATAAGCCCAGGCGGAACAGATACCGACTTTGCTATACGTGCAGATGTGAGTAGTAAGGCGCTAAAAGCTGCTGACAAATTGAATATGACACCAGAAGCAGTAGCAAAAATTGCTGTAAAAGCAATGTTTAACAAAAAAACAGAAGTAATAACTGGAGTAGTAAATAAACTTGGCGCATTTTTTTCGTGGTTGCTTCCGCAAAAATTTGTGGAAGCAAATTTGTCTAAAATTTACGAAGCAAAGTAGCATGTAATCCTTAAAATAACGATTGCAGCAGTTATTAAAAGTATATATCATTTCATTGCCACTTTCACATTACTTTTGTAAAATTAAGTTTTAATTATTTTTTCAATTTAGGGTATGGGTATTTTTGATAAATTATTCGGCAAAAAACAGCAACAAGAAACCTTGGATGCAGGTTTGCAAAAAACAAGAGAGGGTTTTTTTGGTAAAATAACAAAAGCAATAGCTGGAAAAAGCACTGTGGACGAAGAAGTGCTGGATAACCTTGAAGATGCTCTGGTAAGTGCAGATGTAGGAATAGAAACAACAGTGAAAATTATTGAGAATATCGAAAAACGTGTAGCAAAAGATAAATACTTAAACACAACAGAACTTAACGGTATTTTAAAACAAGAAATAGAAGCACTGCTTGTAAAATCTTCCAACGATAATTCTTACGAAAATTATGAACTACCTGCGGGGCATAAACCACATATTATTTTAGTAGTTGGAGTAAATGGCGTTGGCAAAACAACAACCATTGGTAAACTAGCGTATAATTTTTCTAAAGCTGGCAAATCTGTTTTGCTGGGTGCTGCAGATACTTTTAGAGCTGCGGCGGTGGAGCAACTTACCATTTGGAGCGAGCGTACTGGCGTGCCAATTGTAAAACGAGAGCAAGGCAGTGATCCTGCATCTGTAGCTTATGATACGGTGGTGAGTGGGGTTTCGAGAAATGCAGATGTAATAATTATTGACACCGCAGGGCGCTTGCACAACAAAGCACATTTAATGGATGAGCTGAGCAAAATAAAAAAAGTAATACAAAAAGTAATACCAGATGCGCCACACGAAGTAATGCTTGTGCTTGATGGAAGTACAGGACAAAATGCTTTGGAACAAGCAAAACATTTTACTGCAACTACAGAAGTAACGGCACTTACCATTACAAAGCTAGATGGCACTGCAAAAGGCGGTGTAGTAATAGCTATTGCCGATCAATTTAAAATACCAGTAAAATTTATTGGCGTAGGAGAGAAGGCAGAAGATTTATTGGTGTTTGATGGTAAGCAATTTGTAGATGGATTGTTTTAACGCAAGAGAATTTAAGCCACGAATCGCACTAATTTTCACGAATGTTTCTTCACAAGTTTAAAAAAGCTAGCTCAAATATTTTATTAGCAATATTACCACACCATAAATAACGGTTGTAATAAAAAGTCCTTTACCAGTTTTATCTCTACGATTGTTAATATACAAAGTAAATAGCACAGCATTCATCATTAAAGAAATGGTAAGCCCCGCTGTTATTAATCCATGACCAGGTTGTAGATACAAAAATTGAAATACTTCTTTAAAATTTAAGTTTCCAAATTTTTGATATTTTAGTAATAGTAACCCTACAAGCGGAGCAATAATACCAAGTACACAGCCGTAAATAAAATTATCTTTTTTAATCATTATTTAAATAGTTTGCTTTTTTCTAGCTGTGCTTTTAGTTTATAATTGGTAAGGTCAAATTGTACAGGTACTACAGATACATAATTGTGTTTTAATGCCCATACATCGGTGTCTTTAGATTTATCAAAATTTTTGAAAACACCAGTGAGCCAATAATATTTTTTCTTGTGAGGATCGGTACGCTCCATAAAATCCTCTTCATATTTTGCATAAGCTTGTTTGCAAATTTTTATTCCTTTTATATCTTTCATGCTGCCACCAGGTATATTTACATTTAGCAGTAAATGCTTATCTAGTTTTTTGCTCATTACTTCTTTTACAATTTTTGCTACAATTTGTTTAGCGGCACTAAGGTCGGTATCGTAACTATAATCCATCATAGAAAAACCAATGCTAGGTATTCCTTCTATACTCGCTTCCATAGCGGCAGACATAGTGCCACTATACAATACATTTATAGAATGATTGGCACCATGGTTTATTCCACTTAAACAAATATCTGGTTTGCGATGTAGTATTTTATCAACGGCAAGTTTTACACAATCTACTGGTGTGCCGCTTGTTTGCCAACTTTCTATATCGCCAAATAAATCCATTTTGCGCATACGTAATGGAGAGCCAATGGTGATAGCGTGCCCCATTCCGCTTTGCGGTTTATCTGGTGCTACTACTACCACTCTGCCAAAATCTTTTACAGCATCTACCAAAGCACGAATACCTGGCGATGTAATATCATCATCATTTGTTATAAGAATTATCGGTTGGTCTTTTGTTTTTTTACTCATGTTTATTTTCTATTTTTTTTTGCAGCTATAAAGCTACCTATAAAAGCTATAAGTGCTACTGCATTGCTTAAAATGCAAATAAGGAATAAATATTTTTTGGCACCCCAATCTTCAATTTTTAAAAATCGCATGATGCAGATAATAAGCAGCAAGAAAGTAAGTACTACCACTACATGAGCAATTATTTTGTTTTCTGTAGTTACTCCTTTTTGAAATAGTAAAAATAGTAAACCAAATGCTGCGGGAATTAATGCGGTAATAGCATGAGTACCTTCTGGAGTAAGTATCATAAAGTATCCATAAAATCCTGCTACCAAAAGTACAATTGCGTTTAAAAAATTTGCTTGTGCTGCTTTCATTGTTTTAAGTTTTAGTACAGCAAAGATAATTGTAAAATGCTTTGCATGAAATTAGATATTCTAATTAAAATATTGTTTTTATAATTCGTTTAATAACCCTGCAAGATCCAATACTTTTGTGTACATATGTAAGCTGCCATCTTCATTTATTGGCCATTGTTCTTTTGGTTTGTCCCAATACAATTCTACCCCATTGCCATCGGGGTCGTTTAAGTACAATGCTTCCGATACTCCATGGTCTGCAAAACCTGTAAATGGATACCCTACATCTATTATTCTTTTATAAATAATAGCCAAATCTTTTCTTGTATTATATAAAATGCCGGAATGAAATAAACCTGGTGCATGTAATGGTGAAGGCGCAGCATCTTTGCTGTACCATGTATTTAAGCCAATGTGATGATGATAACCACCTGCAGAAATAAAAGCAGCATCTTCTCCTAACATGGTCGTTATTTCAAAGCCAAGTAAGTCGCAATAAAATGCCATTGCTTTTTTTAAGTTGGAAACTTTTAAGTGTATATGCCCAATGCGTGTTTGTGTGGGTATTTTGTATGTGGTATTCATATTTAGTCTATTTTATAATAAACCAAATTTAAACTATATTTTTTTTACAATGGCAGAGAAAGCCAACACACAAAACTTTCACATCATTTCTGCCAGTGCGTTATTTTAAGTAAGCAACTGAAGTTTAGTTTTCAATGTTTAACATTGCTGATGCTCTGCCATTCTTTATCTACAATGGCACATGCTAGCTTGAATAAATATTGATCAACCCCATGGTTATCTAGTTTTCCATCTTCAAATTCTGCATTGTAAGAAAACACTTCCAAACCATTGGGATCTGTTCGCATAAAATTCGTTGTAGCTTTTATAGATTTATTTACTGCCTTCATTTGCTTTTCTATTTTATTTCTATCTGCAATATTCAAATCCTTAAATTTTTTTTCTTCGATTTCGGTTGTACTAAGGTTATTAACATTTATACTCATCTCATGGTCATTATTAAACTTTCTTATTTTTCCGGGATGAAAAAAATCTAGAATTTCTGGAGCAGCAGTAGGCACAATATCTGTATAATTAATATGCAAAAATGTTTTATCTTTTAATAAATCATCGTATGTTTTTTTAAACTCCCTATTACCAACTCGTGGAGCACCGTAAGTATATACAGCAGCAAGGGTATAGTTTTCCAGTGTTAATCGATGAGCTGTAAGTATAGCTAAAACACCACCAAGACTATGGCCTGTAACGAAGATTTTGGTATTCTTATTAATTTTTTTTATGAGCTGAGGCCAAATACTTTCCAAAGCTTTCTGAAAACCCTTATGCACTTTTCCTATACCTCCAAATGCTGGCACTTTGGAAAACCAAGCATCAAATACCATGTCTGTAATGCTGTTGGTGCCTCTAAAGCATATAATCATGTAATCATCTTTACCTGCAACGAAACCTTGAGTATCTGTTTCTTTGTCTTCAAACCAAGCAAGCAATGTATAATCCCAAATTTCGAGTTGCTTATTTACAAAAGTCTTTTCAAAATAAGCAAAATTAGAAAAGTCTGCTAAAATCATTGCATTCTCAAGAGAATACTCCGGCGCTTTCGAATTAAAATTAAAAGCTGTAGATGGAATTACATCTGGCCTTCCATAACGCATTTTATTGATGGCAATACCAGAGTTGCGAAGCGCATTATAATCATTTCCTACGCAATCATTACATGGTTCGTTTCTTTCGGCAAGGGTTAAAGTAGGCATGGTCGAACCCATCACAGAATCAGTAACAATTAAGCCAAATGATTTTGCGTAATTTTTGGTGCGCTCTACTATATTTAAAGATTTAGCATTTTCAATTATTGGAAGAATACCATCTGTGTTTATAACATAATGAAGAAAAACTTTGTCAATCATTTTTTTCAGATTTTCTGGTTCGGCAACCAGCTCGCCGAGTCTTCTGCGATAAATGAGGAGTGTTTCTGCTAGTTTTTTATTTTTCGCCTTGGTGCGTGTCCCCACGCACCATTCGCTTCAATCTATTGCACAATAAAAGCCCAATAGAATTACCAATGTTCAGCGCAGCCCCGATGGGCAGTAGTAGCTGCCGCAATAAAAGAACTTTAAAGTATTATACAACTTGCTGCGGCACTACTACAGACAGCGGGATACCGATGCTCATCAATGTTCTTCTGCCCATGCTCCCAAAAATTAGATACAAGATAATAGACATAAGATATTAGACATTGGCTATTTTATTGCACAAAAAAAACGGCTCCCAAAAAATTGAAAGCCGTTCTCTAAAAAATATTTTATAACACTATTGTTTTATCTCCTTCTGCATCGGATTCCCTTGCCCAGTAGCACCGCCACGGCCACCGCCTGATCTTGCTTTAAATAGTTGAAACTTGCTTGGCGCTTCGGTTACATTCCAGCTTTGGTTTTTTTCATTTATGTCAGCCGTTTCACGCATAGGGTCTAGTTTTATAGAGACTACTTCTTTATTTTTTACAAAAGTTTTTACCACTTTGTTTTCGTTTTTGCGCCAAATTTGTACTGGTATTCTGTCCACTTCTTTTGTGCCATCTTTATAGGTCCACTCTATAATTATTGGCATTACCAAACCGCCTTTGTTGCTAAAGCTAAGTTCGTACATGGTTTTGCCGCCTGCAATTTGCATTTTTTGCTCGGTGGTAAATGTGTCGGCTACTGATACTGGTAGTGTTATAGAAAATGGCGTGCTGTCAACCTGTGCAAGCCCACGATCATACTTCCAATAAAAATCTCTTAGGCTTACATCGGCATCGGTTGCAAATGTTATTTTATTATCTGCTCTGTTTCTTATTTTAGAAATATCATCAAAATTATTTTGCAACGGTTTGGCTACAGG
>JAYSOC010000408.1:0-3612 GCA_043723285.1 Ferruginibacter sp.
GCAATGAATAATCACCACTATGGAATAATAAACCATTGGTTAAAAAATATTAAAGATGTATATCGGTTGCATAGAGAAGAAATAGATAAACTTGCTACAGACGATGAGCGGGTAAATAAGCTCACAGAAATAAATGTAACAGAACAGGTTTTTAACTTAGCTAAAACCTCCATCATACAAAAAGCATGGAAAGAAGACCAACGACCTCATTTGCATGGTTGGGTATATGGCCTAAATGATGGCATCATAAAAACTGTATGTGAAATGGAGCCAGGTACGCACATAGACCCTTTGTATGAGTATGATAATTTATAAAAGCTTTTTATCAGTTATTTTACTTTTACTACAGCATCCCCTTCAAAAAAAATCCTTTTATCAAAACTTGTATTCACCAACTCATTTAATTCAAACACATTTTTATAGCCATATCCATATAAATTAATGTAGGTAGGAATGTTTAGTGCCAAGGTTAACGGATTCGGAGTTGAAATTTGGTTATTAGGTAATCCTTTAAAAGGCACTGACTTTGTTACAAAATAAATAGGCTCTGCTTCAAAATTATTATTACAATAAATTAAAATGCGGGTGGTATTATTAGGAATTAAGCGGGCCAAATTATCTGCCGTAAAATCTGTAAAGTCTAAATGAATGGCGCCTTTAATATGCTTGCCATCATACATTTTTTGAGATCGAGTATCTAAAATAATTGTATTTTTAGCTTTACTCATTTGCAAAAATTCATCTGCACTTACCAATCTATCTTTTCGGTGCTTTTTTACTTCTTTACTAAGTTTTTCATACGCATCAAAATCAACCAACGATTTTGTATAGTAAATTGTACCTGCCATGGCTACCAAAGAAAAAGAGCAAATAATAATGGCTGTTAAAGAAAATTTTATTTTTTTCATGATGATTGTTTTTAATTGAGTGAATTTTATTTGTCAAATGCCGTTATCTTAATTTTTTTACCATTTACCTTTAAGCTTCTTCCATTATCTTTTAAATAAGCATCTTGCTTTTCTTCATTGTCTAATAATTTATCTAAGTAGTTATACACTTCCTCATCTGCAATGGTTACTTCTTTTCCATCTTGCAAGGCTTCGGATACATAGGAGTTAAGCAAATTGTGTGCATTGGCTTTAAACATTTTTGGAGAAGCATAAATATCGCAGCCAATAATTTTATCGCCAGTTACAGCCAATAAACCCACAATGGTAGAATCGGATTTTATTTCATTTTCAAAACTTGTTGTGTACTCTTTCAAATCAGCCGTATATTGTGCATTCTGTGTTACGGCCGTATAAGTACCCGTGCTTGTATTTGTACTATTAGCCGTATTTATTTCAGCTACTTTACTCCATACTTGGGTTTGGCTTTTTTCTCTTACAATACTTTTACGCACCTTATTATTTATTTGGCTGTGGTAGGTTGAAAATGCAGCATTCGCATTGTAACTTCTTGCTGCACCATTGCTCACACTATTATTTGTTCTACTATTCACATTACCGTCGCTGCTTCCCCCACTCCACCTGCCATGCTCTACACAATACACTGGTAATTGCATTTTTGCATTTGGATATAACAGCGTATCCTTTTCCACTACCCTATCTTGTTTACCACCTTTTACAATATCGCCCATACCAATAATAATGGTGTCCTTCGATAGATTGGTAAAGGATAATGTATTCACCGTTCCGCCATTTGACATTTCTTCTACCTTCACTTTATTTGATAAAAAAGCTTTTTCCAAAGGCAAATATGTACCCATACCTTCATACGCTTTTGCCAAAGATGGCTTTGCCTTTATGTAGTATAGCTTAACTTTTTTATGTTGAGCTGTGAAACCTTTCTCTACTACTTTTGATGATGCTTTAAATGGCGTGTGAAGATTATCTTTCGCTAACTGCGCTTGTAAGTTTAATGATACAAGAAGAAACAATGCAATGGTTATTTTTTTCATAATTAATAATTTTATATTGTGAAAATAAGCTCGTAACAAACTGGTTTTGGAGTACACTTGGTAAAATGGCTTTTTCACTTGGTGAAATAGAATAGAAATAGGTAAAAAATGGGTTACTTTGTTTTTTAAATAAAGAGAATTGAAAATAAACGCTACCATATGTATACTTTTTGTAACCATCACATTACTTTTTGGAAATATAACATTTGGCCAAGCGAGCTCAAACACACAAAATATACAGAAGGCATCTAAAAAAATAAAAGAGGGGTTTAGGAAAAAAGAAGATAAAATAGCTGCCGAAGGCTTTTATGATTTAGGGGAAGAATATTATATAAAAGGCGATTTTAAAAAGAGTGAAGAATACTACAGCAAGGCAAAAGAATTATATGTAGAAGAAAAGAATGACGAAGGTGTAAGTAAAAGTAGCAGAGGTTTAGCCAAAGTGCAAGAAGAATTAAAGAAGACAGATGATGCATTAAAAAATTATAAAGAAGCGGAAAATAGTAGTTCGAAAATTGGCGATACAAATGCTATTCGCTTAAATATAAATGATGCAAATAGATTAGGAAAAGGAAGAAATTTTGCTACGCAGGAAAAGGATTTGCAAGACAATATTTTACTTAACATTAAAGCAAAAGATACCACCGAATTAATTTCGAGTTATAATAAACTAGCTACTTGGGGTGCAAATACAAATCAAAGCAATAAGGCCATCACTAATTTTTCCAATGCATATAATATTTCAAAAAATATTCCACTTCAAGCAAGGTCATTCAATCAAAAAATAACAGATATATATGTACAGAACAAAGATTTTGACAATGCTATTTTAACCAAAAAAGAATTATTAAGCGAGCCCTTTGTAAAACTTTCTACCGAAACAAAAGCCAATGAAACAAATCAATTGGCAGAAATATATTTACAGAAAAAAGAAACCATTACTGCAGTAGAATTATTAAAAGAATCGTACAACATATCTATAAAAAATGGGCATACACTTGAGGCCAAACGAAGTATTGAAAAACTCGATAGCCTTTATAGAACGGAAGGAAAGAAAGATGTAAGCTTGGCATTGTACAAACAATTTTTAATGTTATTGCCTGAGCTAGTAAGTAAAGATAGCTCATTAGTTGATAATAAAATAATACAAGAAACTGAAGAAAAATTAAAAGCATTACAAGAAGAAAAAGCACTTAAAGATGATTTAATAAAAAGAAAAAATAGATTTACGTATTGGTTGATTGGCTCCCTTATTACATTGGTGTCATTTATTGGCGTTATTCTTTTTTTACTCAAAAAAGCTAGAATAAAAAACAAACAAATTGCATTGCAATCACTGCGCAGAGAAATGAACCCTCATTTTATTTTTAATAGTTTGAATAGCATCAACCAATTTATTGCAAATAACAATGAGCTAGCCGCCAACCAATACTTAACAAAATTTTCTACACTCATGCGCAGGGTAATGGAAAATAGCAAAGATGATTTTGTATTGTTTAATAAAGAAATTGAACTACTACAAAATTATTTAGATTTAGAAAAAAGCCGCTTTGCGGATAAGTTTGATTTTAGCATTGATATAGATGACAAGCTTTATGCCAACGAAGAGTTGTATGTACCAGGTATGCTCATACAGCCCTACTTAGAAAATG
>JAYSOC010000409.1:0-9118 GCA_043723285.1 Ferruginibacter sp.
GCCACATAACACACGAAATTCAACAATTGGCAATTCAACTTTTGTAATTTCAAATTCACTTATCGTAATTGTTCTAGCTTTTAATTCTACTTCTTCTCCCCTTCGAGCTAACTCATACAATGCCACACCTTCTTTTTTTATAGCAGAATAAATTGGCGGATATTGTTGTATTTCTCCAATAAATTTTTTGGTAGCTTCAATAATATCATCTTCCGTTAAATGATTGTATTCTTTAAAATCTTGCGGCTTACTTTCTTTATCGTATGTAGGTGAAATAGCACCAAAGGTAAAAGAACCGGTGTACTCTTTTTCTTGTGCCATGTATTCGTTTATTTTTTTTGTAAATTTTCCTGTGCAAACAATTAACAAACCAGAAGCTAATGGATCAAGCGTGCCAGCATGGCCAACTTTTTTTATTTTAATGGTATTACGAATTTTTCTTACAACATCAAAAGATGTCCAATGCAGTGGTTTATCAATTAAAATCACTTTACCTTCTTCAAAAGTTTTTTTCACTTCATCACTCACTTGTAACTGTGGTAATTTTTTATGTTGATGTTCTTCTTCTGTGCCTGCTATGCTCGCTATATGTTTTCGTAAATAAGATTCTTTTGCCATATTCTTTATGAATTGCTCTGTGCTTTAGCACAGAGGTGAAATACAATTAATAAAAGTGCTTTAGCCCGCCACCATTCGCTTTGGGGCTAAAGCCCCTTTAGGGTAAATTTTCAAACACCGACTTAAAGGTCGGTGCAATTGAAAAAATGTTTTTACTAGATACCGTTTAATTATAATATTCTTTTTATTTTATGCTCCATCATCAACAAATCCACCAAAACCATTGCTGTTACTGCTTCTAAAACCACTGGCACACGCAAGGCAATACATAAATCATGTCTGCCTTTTACAGAAAAAGTTTCTATTGCTTCCGTTTCTTTATTAAATGCTTGTTGTTCTTTTGGTGTAGATGATGTTGGTTTTACTGCAATACGAAAAACCAAATCATTTCCATTTGCAATACCACCAGATATACCGCCTGCATGATTGGTGAGTGTGAGTCCTTCTTTATTTTGTATAGCATCGTTATGTTCACTACCAAACATTTTTGCTGCTGCAAAGCCACTTCCAAATTCAACTCCTTTTATAGCTGGTATTGCAAATACTGCATGTGCCAATAAAGATTCTACCGAATCAAAAAATGGTTCGCCTAAGCCAATCGGTAAATTCTTTACTATGCATTCTACAATTCCACCTACACTATCTCCTACTTCCATGGCTTTTGCTATTCCTTTTTCAATATCTGTTTCTCCACCAACTTCTGTTAAAGTAGCAATGCAAGAAATATTTTTATTTACATGTTGCAATATTTTTTTTGCCACTACGCCTGCCGCTACCAAACAAACGGTAAGTCTTCCGCTGAAATGCCCGCCGCCTCTATAATCTTCAAAGCCACCAAATTTTTTTGATGCTGTAAAATCTGCATGCCCAGGCCTTGGCACTGCCCGTTGCTTTTCATAATCGCCACTGCGGGTATTGTTGTTTTCAAAAATAATGGTAAGTGGTGCACCAGTAGTTTTATCATTAAAAACACCGGTTAAAAAAATAGGAATATCAGCTTCCTTACGTGGTGTAGTACCAGGCTGTGTGCCTCCTTGGCGTCTTGTAATATCTTCTAAAAAATCTGCTTGTGTGATCTCAATTCCAGCTGGGCAACCATCAATATTTATTCCAACCGATGGCCCGTGAGATTCTCCAAAAATATTTACGCTAAATAATGTTCCAAAACTATTCATGTGGTAAAGTTACGGGGTAAAAATTGAAGGTTCAAAGTTCAAGGTTCAAAGTTGCCCATTTGAAAATTGAATATTGAATATTGATTATTGAGCATTTGCATTTTTGTTTTTTGTACATAATTGCTTATTGCCAACTGCTACTTGCTAACTGCCAACTGCTTCAAGTCTTCAAAAAACTGCGGATACGATTTATTTATGGCATCGGCATCTGTAATAGTAATATTTCCATCTGCTCCCAAAGCCGCTACAGCAGCTGCCATAGCAATGCGATGGTCATGATGAGAAGAAACCTCTGCTGAATGGATTCTGCCGCCTTCAATAATCATTTCATCATTTTGCAAAACAATATCAATACCCATTTTCCCAAAAATATCTTGCAATGTTTTTGCTCTATCGCTTTCTTTTGCAGCAAGCCTATGTGTACCTTTTATTTTTGTAGTGCCTTTGCAATAAGCTGCTAAAGCTGCCATTGGTGGAAACAAATCAGGACAATCAGTAGCATCAAATTTAAAAGCACGTAAGTCAGCTTTTGTAATTTCAATAAAATCTTTATTGCTATTTATTTTTGCGCCGCACAAATCTAACACTTCCATAATAGCTTTATCTGCTTGCGCAGATTGCATACTAAGCCCTGAAAGCTTTACTGAACCTGCAATAGCACCCGCCACCAATAAAAACGATGCACTGCTCCAATCACCTTCTACAGTATATTTTATTTCTTCATTATCTCTATTTGTTTTTGGGCTAATAATAAATCGTTCATGATTTTCATTCACAATATTAAACCCAAAATGCTGCATGATATTTAAAGTAAGATTGATATATGGCTTACTTTTTAAATCAATAACGGTTATCGTTACGGTTTCCTTAGCTGCTTCGCCAAATGCAAATAACAATCCTGTAAGAAATTGAGAACTTAATGAACCATCTATCGTAATATTTTTGGGTTGCAATGGCCCTATTATTTGCAAGGGTAATTTCCCACTGGTGGAAATAATATCAATACCCAATTGAGGAAATATTTCATCAAAAAAATTCATTGGACGTTTTTGCAAACTGCCCTCTCCAGTAATATTTATTGTGGAAGAGGACAATGCTGCAATAGGTGAAAACATTCTAATCGACAATCCACTTTCACCACAATTGATTGTTTTCGATTCTGAAACATTAGCACCAAACCCATTAGAAATAATTTCTACAAAGTCGTATTTAAAATTAACTGTAGCGCCGAGTTGTTGTATAATATTCAAGGCTGCCTTATCATCATTGCTTATGCCCGCATTGTGTATATGTGTAGTGCCTTTGTGCAATAGCGCAGCAGCACATGCACGCTGCATGCTGCTCTTAGATGCAGGCGCAGCAAGTGTTCCGTTTAATATATAAGGAGAAACAATAGTTGTCATTATAATGTTTGATCTAGTAGTGATTCAATTTGTACGAAAGGTATCTTTTGTACAACAGCATCGCCAATGCTGTTTAATAAAACAAAATTGATAGCATCGCCAGCTCGCTTTTTATCTTTTTTTAAGGAAGAAAGTACCAACGCTTTATCTATTTGCAATGATACTGGTAAGCCATATTGTTGTAATATTTGTACCAATTTTTCTTTAGAAGCTGAATCAAAATTATTTATTTCTTCAGAAATTTTTGCTGCCATTATCATACCTATACTTACCGCATGACCATGAGGTAAGTTGTATAAATTTTCTACAGCATGCCCAAATGTATGCCCAAAGTTTAATAAATATCTTTCGCCAGTTTCATGCTCATCATTTACTACTACGGCAGTTTTTAAGGCAACATTTTTTTCTATCAAAGCCCCAATGGCATTTTTATTTTCAAAATAATAATCAATATTATGTGCAGCCAATTCATCAAACATAGCCGCATCTTTTATACAAGCATGTTTTATTATTTCTGCAAAACCATTTATCCATTCTGCCTTTGGTAATGTTTCTAAAAAACTAAAATCGCATAAAATAAATTGTGCCCGATACGTAGTGCCCACCATATTCTTATACAGGCCAACATTCACGCCATTTTTACCCCCAATAGCAGCATCCGTCATTCCAAGAATGGTTGTGGGGACTAACCCAAGTTTTATACCACGCTTATATATACTTGCTACATAGCCCGCCATATCTGTAACCACGCCACCGCCCACACCAACGAGCATAAAGGATTTATCAATATCCATTTCTAACATTTGGCTTACAATACTATCTATGGTAGTTTGCGTTTTATTTTTTTCGGTACCATCAATTTTTATTGTAGCATAGTTTGTAAACTTTTGCTCATGCAATGCAAAAATAGTTTCATCTGTAAGGATAATAATTTTTTCATTTGGGTAATATGCACCAATATTTGAAAAATTCTCATCAAAAATTGTTTGCACTGTCCCACCCGAATAATTTGTTTCTATAATCCTCATAAACTATTTAATTTTTTTCCAGTCTCATTCATTATTTTATTTTGATGATTTATACTTTCCAAATGCACTGCATCGAAATATTTTACTAAAAACTCTTTACTTAAAGCTAATGTATTTTCTTTCGCCATGGCTCTTTCTAAAATTTCATTCCACCGAGCCGTTTGCAAAATGGTAAGGTTATTTTGTTTTTTGTAAACACCTACTTCATCTGCTATTTTCATTCTTCTATTAAGTAAACTTAGCAATTCATCATCTACTTGGTCTATTCTTTCTCTGAGTAGTGACAATTCTGTTGCATGATCGATATCATTTTTTACACGCCACACTAAATCATTTAACATAATAGATAAGACTTGCGGTGTTATTTGTTGCTTTGCATCGCTCCATGCATTATCGGGGTCTATATGCGATTCAATAATGAGTCCACCAAAATCAAGATCAATACTTTTTTGTGCTACCATTTGCAGCATATGTCTGTTACCACAAATATGCGATGGGTCACAAATCAACAACATGTCTGGATAACGTCTTTTCATTTCTATAGGCAAATGCCACATGGGTGCATTACGATATTCGGTGTTGCCATAAGATGAAAATCCACGGTGAATCATACCAATATCTTGCATGCCCACTTTTTGCAATCTTTCTAGTGCGCCGCTCCATAATTCCAAATCGGGGTTTATTGGGTTTTTTACTAGCACAGGAATTTCAACTCCTTTCAATGCATCGGCTACTTCTTGCACAGAGAAAGGATTTACTGTAGTGCGAGCACCAATCCATAAAATATCTACCCCGTGTTTTAAAGCTTGCTCCACATGTTGGGCAGTGGCTACTTCTACAGTTGTTGGCAAACCAGTTTCTTTTTTTGCAGTGGTAAGCCACTCCAATCCAATTTCACCAATACCTTCAAACAAACCAGGTTTTGTACGGGGTTTCCAAATACCAGCACGCAATACATCTATTTTGCCAGTGGCGGCAAGGTCTTTTGCGGTTTGCAAAACTTGTATTTCCGTTTCTGCACTACATGGTCCACTTATAATGAGGGGTCGTTTGTTCCAAACTTCACGTAATTTTTCCTTCATCTATTCTTTTTATACTATTATTTTAAAATTTATTATTAAACATTTCAAAAAAGAAAACTTTTTCAAAGTACAAAACAAAATCACCTAATAAGCAAATGGTCTATTGCTTCAAAGTTAACAACTACCAGTCGTAAAAATAACCAATTGGTATAAAATAAGAAAGCCACTCTAGAAAACTAGAGTGGCCATTATTACTTAAAAGTAATTATGCATTTGTAAGAATTACTTCTTTACAGCTTCAGTAGCAGCACCTTTTACAGCTTCTGCACCAGCAGCAGCAGCGCCTTTTACAGCTTCTGCACCAGCAGCAGCAGCACCTTTTACAGCTTCTGCACCAGCAGCAGCAGCGCCTTTTACAGCTTCTGTACCAGCAGCAGCAGCACCTTTTACAGCGTCAGTTGCAGCACCTTCCATTTTAGTTGCAGCACTAGTATCAGTTGCAGCTTTTGCAGATGTGTCAGTAGCAGCTTGTTCAGTTACTGGAGTTGTTGCTTCAGTTGCTTCAGCTTTTTTTTCTTCGCAAGATGTGAATGCGATAACTACAGCTGCGATTGCAAGAAATTTTTTCATTTTGATTTGTTTTTGAGTTTTTTAAATTATAATTCAATAGTTAATACACAAACGAAAAAAAGGTAACCCAATTCTAAAAAAAATATTTTAAAA
This sequence comes from Ferruginibacter sp., assembly GCA_043723285.1. Lineage (GTDB taxonomy): Bacteria > Bacteroidota > Bacteroidia > Chitinophagales > Chitinophagaceae > Ferruginibacter. The sequence goes on from JAYSOC010000409.1 coordinate 5,970, forward strand.
TTATTTTTTGGGTTACTAAAAGCTTTATTTTGTATTAATAAATAAGATTCATTGGTGAGTACATTAGAAAAAGACAAGATTTTACTGGAAGGAATAGCTGCAGAACACAAAGATTCTATAGAGCAATTGTACAAGCAGCACTATAATATGGTACAAACCATGGTTATAGCCAATGCGGGTAGCAAAGATGATGCGGCAGATTTGTTTCAAGAAACAGTTATTGTACTCTTTGAAAAGGTAAAAACTGGCAATTTTGAACTAACCAGTTTATTAAAAACTTTTATTTACTCTGTAGCTAGGCGGTTGTGGCTAAAGAAATTACAACAACAACAACGATATACTTCTCAGCCAGATGGTTTGGAAGAAATTGTACCAGTAGAAGATGAAATAGAAAATCATTTAAAGATTCAGAATGATTTTGTGATTATGGAAAGTGCCATGAATAAAATTGGAGAGCCTTGTAAAAGTTTATTGCAAGCATATTATCTTCAAAAAAAGCACATGAACGTTATTGCGCAAGAGTTTGGATATACCAATGCAGATAATGCAAAAACACAGAAATATAAATGCCTAGTGCGTTTAAAAAAACTTTTTTTCGCACAATATAAAAACACGGAATAATGGAAGATACTTTATTAATGGACGCTGCCGAACGCTTTGCAAAAGGCGAAATGAGTGCCGAAGAAAAAATTTATTTTGAAGATTTAAGAAAAAATAATCCAGAGCTAGACCAAGCTGTGGTGGAGCAACTTTTCTTTTTAAATCAATTAGATAACTATAGCAATACAAAAAACTTTAAATCAGTTTTAGGAGAAGTGGAAAATAAATTGGTTGCAGAAAAATTCTTATCTCGTACCATGCCACAAACACAAGGCAGACTTGTACAACTTTGGCATAGATACAAAAAGGATATTGCTGTAGCAGCTTCTATTGCTGGTATCGTTTCTATTTTTGTTGGCACAATAGTTTCTTCTGTTACTAAAGATGGAGATAAAAATATAAAACCACTTGTAGAAAAGCTTAATGCATATGAGAAAAAAACTCGTAAAATTGAAACACAATTAAATCAGTTACAAGCTGGGAGTAATAATTCTATTCCTGTTAAAGAAAAACTTGACGCACGTTTTAGAGCTACTGGTTTTATGATAGATGCTTCTAATAATTATATTGTTACCAATGCACACGTTGTACAACAAGCAGCCAATCATCTTATTGTAGAAAATAATAAAGGTGTAGAATTTGATGCTACCGCTGTTTATGTAAATATTGATCAAGATTTGGCTATCATTAAAATTACTGATTCTAGTTTTAAACATATGCCAGCTTTGCCTTACAGCATAAGAAAATCTGGTGCAAACTTAGGCGAATCTATATTTTTGATGGGTTATCCTAAAGCTGAAATTGTGTATGGCGAAGGTTATGTAAGTGCAAGAAATGGTTATAAAATGGATAGCACTTTTTGCCAAATTAGCACATCGGCAAATGAAGGTAATAGTGGTTCGCCTGTAATTACTAAAAATGGTGATTTAATTGGTGTAATTACGAGTAAAGAAACTGATGCTACTGGCGTTGTTTTCGCTATCAAATCTGCTTACATTTATAAAGCAATAAACGAAGTGAAAAAACAAAAAGAAGACGAGAAAATAAAAATAACATCTGTACCATCACTTAAAGGTGTAGATAGAGAAACACAAATAAAGAAAATGGAAGGATATGTATTTATGATAAAAGGAAACTAAAAACTAAAACTTAACGAAAAAGCCGCTCAGAAATGTAGCGGCTTTTTTGTACAAAATATTTTTTAAAATTAATAACTTATTATGCATTCAAAATTTGATAAGCCTGCATCTAGCACATTTGCTGCGGCATTACTAATTCTAATTTGCAAATTATTATTTTGCTTAAGATCTGGCATTAAATCTAAAACTTTTGCATAAACAAATTTACCATTTGCTTTGTTGGTAATTTTTACAATAGTGCCTTGCGATGCTGCATTATGTAAACAATAGTATTTCCCATCTTCCCAACCACTTGTGCTTTTAAATACGCCTGCAGTGCCGTTAGTTTCGTTACCGCCGTTGCTATAAAGCGGTTTAAAAACACCACCTTTAAAATCTTTTGCATCTGCTTCTTCCGAAATAGCATCTTCATCTACTTTGGTAATAATTGGATCTTTTTTTGGTTCTACTACTACTTTTTGTATCACCGCTTTCTTTTCCGTTTCTTTTTCTACTACAATCGGTTTTGCTACTTCTTTCACAGGAGTTTTTACTATTTCTTGCACAACAATTGGTTTTGCAACTTCTTTCAATGGTTCTTTTACAACTACTGCTTTTGGTTTTACTTCTTTTTTTATTGGTGCTTTTTCTTTTACAACTGCCACTGCTGGTTCGCTTTTTACCATAGCCATGGTTACACCATTTTGCGAAAGCGAAGACAATTCTTTTTTAACTTTTAAATACCCAATGATTAAATTTTGTCCAAAGCTTACCACATCATCTTGCAAATTGTTCCATATTTTTATAGAAGCAACTGGTACTTTATTAAAACGAGTGCTTAATTGATACAATGTTTCTTTGGCTTCCACTTTATGGTAAACAGGTACAGCTGCTTCATCTGCGGCTACAGTATTGTCTTGAATAAAATTTGTCTTTAAAGGTATTTTAATAACCTGCCCTATACTCACACCTTTTTCTAATACTAAATTATTATACGGTGCAATTTCTTTTGGGCTAATATTGTATAATCTTCCAATGCTATAAAAACTTTCTTTTGGCGCAGCGGCATGGTTTAAATATAAATTACCAACTGATCCATTTACCATTAATGAACCTTCTTGCGCTTTTGCAAAAAATGGAAGCACCAGCAATAAGAATAATATTTTTTTCATAATCGAAAATTTTCTTTTTTCTGTTTCTAAATTAATTACAGAAATAAATGTTACAATAAGGGGTAATAATTACTGCAAAGATGCGAAATTACTAGCATTAAAATACTAGTTATTTGTAACTATTGTTTTTGTAAAGTATAAGTCAGTATTATTTGTACTCTCCTATTTTTGGCTCTGCCGTTTGCTGTAGTATTGGCTGCTATAGGGAAATTAGCCGCTTTGCCAAATGCAAAAATATTATTCTTAAGTATTGGCGATT
>JAYSOC010000410.1:0-3608 GCA_043723285.1 Ferruginibacter sp.
GCAAACTAGTACATCTGCTTTTAATAAATTCTTATCTAATTTATTTCCAACCAAATTTCCATGAAAACTTACTACTCCTTTTAATGGTTCTCCTGCCCGAGCCATATTTAAAACCATAGCACCGCCAAAGCAATATCCAATAGCAGCTACACGATTAGCATCTGCAAATTTGTAAGTTTTAATTTTAGCCATAGCTGCATCAAATCTTGATTTACCAAGCGTAGCAGATGTGTAAAATGGTGTGGCTAATTTTCCTGCATCATCGGGTGATTCTACATTTTTGCCCTCTCCGTACATATCTACTGCAAAAGCCAAGTAGCCTAGCTCTGCTAATTGTTTTGCACGCCCACGAGTATAGTCGCTAATGCCCCACCACTCGGGTAAAATAAGCACTACAGGTTTTGCTGTTGATGTATCATCATTGTATGCAACAAAACCCATCATAGTTACGCCATCGCCTGTGTAGTTTACATTTTCGGTTTTAATAGTTTGTGTTTTCATCGTATCTTTTTCTGAAGAAGTCTTTTTGGCTTCATTAGTTTTTTCATTACAATTTGTAAGTATTGCAAGCATAGCAATTGCAATCATTAATTTGTGTTTCATAAAATTTATTTTAGTTTATTATTTCAAAAGCAACTTTATATTCATTCCAAAAAATATCGAGTGCTATTATATTCTTTTTTAAAAATACAATTATTGTGGGCCAATCGGTTTCTCTGTAAATATTGATGTTATTCAACTCTGCAAAAATAATGCTTATTTCTTTTATATCTTCCGAAACGAAATGTTTTGCCATTTGCCAATCTTTACCAAGCATGTTGTGAAATTGATTTTTAAAGTTAGCAAAAATGTCGAAATATTGATGTTGTAAATGTGTATCTACCAACGAAATTTCTATAGCTACAGTTGCTTTATTATTATCTGCATTTAACTTAAACGAAATACCTTTTATGCCAGTTTTATAATTAATCCAATTTACTTTTTCGCTATCAGCACTTGGCACAGGTTGCATATATTTACCAAAAGCAGTCCAAAATTTTTGCTTTACTTTAGATGCTTCTTCTTTTGTGTACACTAGTTAGTTTATTAGTTAAATAGTTAGTTCGGTATCATTTACAATAAACAAAAATCTAATAATTAATTTGGCGAAACGAAATCGGGTCTGTGAATGAAGCTTGTATTAAAATTAAATCTAAGTTTAGAAGTAAATTCTATTCTCCAATTTTTCATGCCATCATTTACTACTCTTGGAAAAAAATATCCTTTTAATTCTATTGTTCCAAAAACAAGGTTTTCATTTCTTGCTCTAAGTCCACCGCCTATTGCTGTGTAGCCATTGGTTTTAGAAGTTTCTTCGTTTATTGGTTTTAGTAAACTTACATCTGTAAATGCAAATGGAGCTAATCTAAAACCCAATATTCGTTTTAAATTATAAAATACTGTTTCAAATTTTAGCGTTGTCCTCGTATCGGCGCCATAACCGGTACCATTAAAATAGGGCAAGCCATAGTTGCTTTCTAAATATAATGCAGGGCTAAGTACAGTACTCATTTGTCTAGTAAAATTTGCAGAAAAGAAATTTCTGTTTAGCCAAAAAGCATTTAGCTTAATTAATTTTGTAAATCTATTTATGCCAAGCAAAATGTTGGCATCTTCCAATTTTTTATTTTCTAAAAATGTTCCCGACCGAAAAGTATAAGTTATAAAACTTCCTTTTTTATTAAAATGAGTACCATCAAATTCAAGTCCATAATAAGGACGACGAATTCCTTCTTTATTAATATAACCACCCACTATTGTTGCATTCAACCCTTCTGGCACGTCTTCATTTCTGCCAAAGCCATAAATAAAATTTGTACGATAAAAATTTTGCTTATACAAACTATAGCTCATTAAAAAACCATTTATATCTGCATAAGCAGGATCATAAATATCTTTACGGGCATTAGGAATCATAAAAAAGTCATTGTAAAAAGTGCGCATAGCAACAAAATGTCGTAAGCGTTTTTCAGAATCTATTTCTCGTTTATTTCTATAGCCAATATTAAAACCTCCCCATATATCAGTAGTAAGAGAACTGTACTTAAATTGATTTTTAAAACTCGTATCGTTGTAAACATTGCTATTGTTGTTAAAAGCAAAATAAGCAGCTCCAGTCCATGCATTATACCTACTCAATAGTGGTTTATCAAAACCGGAATAAATAATATTTTCTTCTTTTCGCCCGCTATTAAAAGCAGCATTGTAGTTTTTAAAGCCCATAGTCCAATTAATAAAGCTGTGTTTCAAATTTCTTTTGGTGTAAGAACCTCCAAAGCCATAAGTAGGCAATCTTGTTTGATCATACAACCCAGTTAACTCAAGCCTATCACCCCTTCCAAAAAGATTTTCATCTCTAACACTAGCTTCCCCTTTTATCTCATCTTTTTTCGTATTGGTTACTTGCACACTTGCGCCCAACGAAAATAGATCTCTTGTAAGAATAACAACATCCACAAAAGATGAAGAAGAATCTGGAAGAATCATTATTCTAGCATCTTCCATAAAAGGCTGACTGCGTAAAAAACGTTCGTTATCTGATAATTTTAAAGGGAGAATTTTATCGCCTTCTTTAAAAAACAAATTTTTACGAATAACTTTTGGCAAGGTATTTTTATGGAAAAAATCTGCGACTCCTTCGGCAAAATTTGCTTTTTTACCATCAACAGTATCGTGTACAATTGTATAAAAACCTGTTGGTGCAATGCTAATAAAGCGAATTCGTCTTCCTTGGTATTCCAAAAATGGATCTACAATTTTTACGGGATTTATTACTTCAACTTCATCTGCACGATAAATACTTTCGCCCAGCTTTTTTAAAAGTCCTTTCTTTTTTAACAGAAAAAAAGTATCTTCTTTTTGTTTCACCTGGGCAAAAGTTCCATTGCAACATGCAAAAAATAATATGATGAAAAATAAATGAAATAAAAGCTTTCTCATTGTAGCGGATTAAAATCGTTAAGCTATCTACAAATATATTTAGTTATATCTCAAAAAGAAGATACATTTTGCAGGTGTGGATATTTTATCGCTATCGTAGGAATTCGCCTATAGCGAATTCATGTAGAAATTTGCCTTCGGCGAATTCATGTAGGAATTTGCCTTCGGCGAATTCTTTTTAATTCAGAATCCGCCGAAGGCGGATTCCTACAGCATGTCACTATACGAAACCTCCATATAATCTTCTTTTCCTATCTCAAAAAAAGCTGCATAATAATCGCATTGCTCTCTTAATTTCTCTATAGCAATACTTCCGTCGCTATCTATAGCCTCTACTTCTACAAATGTTCCCAAGCCTTCTACCCTATCAAAATGAAATTTTACATTTTCTACAAAATATATTTTTCGTTTTTTGTCAACCACTACTTTTATGCCATGTAGTTTTTCTAAAATACTTTTTAGTGCATCATCGGGTGCGTGTTTGTATAAAATAATATCCGATTGTTTTGCACCAGCAAAGTTTGAGCGTTCATACCATATCAATGCATTTTCGATATTGCCTTCTCGTAGTTTTAGTCTGCCTTTTGTTACATCGTAATACGTATCTTTTTGGTGGTCTTCGCCAATAA